>JAGTVB010000336.1 GCA_018224385.1 Gammaproteobacteria bacterium | reverse complement strand
GTCCTATGCAAAAATATTTGGGTATGAAAAGCTAGAAGATCTGTTGGGTCTTCCCATCATGGATATGATTGTACGCGAGCAGCAAGAAAATGTTAAGAAATTATTGCGCCAATATTATCTCGAAAAATCGAAAAAATCCCACTTTGAAACCATTTGTGTGAATGCAGGAGGGAAAGTATTCGATGCGAAGATAGAGGTGGCAGCGGTTAGCTATGAAAGCGAGCACTGCTTACAAGTTATAGTTCGTCGTTTTGTTTCCGAAGGTGATGAACAGAACCATAGAAATGCCAAAGAGCATAATAATCTGTATAAGCTATTTGATCGTCAGTCTTTTCTCAAGGCTATGGAGGAAAGCGTAAAGAAAGCCCAGAGCAAGACTACTTTACTTTTTTATCTAGAGATCGATGACTTTGAGGTGCTGAAGCAGCGCCTTGGGATCGAAGCAGGAGAAGCAGTCGTTCTCAGGGTCGCGAGTGTGCTTAAAAGGTGCGTTCCAAACCAAGCGATTTTAGCGCGGCTTTCTGACTGTGCGTTGGCGCTAATGTGTACCGCTGAGGAGGCCTTGTCGGGCGCCATGATCGCTGAACAGATACGTCAGGGGGTGACTGAGTATTCTCTCGCTGACTTGTCCTTTACCGCTGAGCCGAAGGCGGTTACGTGCAGCATCGGGATCGCGTCGGTTCCCCGTCGAACAGGAGACAGGGGCATCTTACTCGACGAGGCGTGCGCCGCTTGTCGCCGGGCAAGTATGTTGGGCGGAAATCGAGCCGAGATCTGGAATGAGACGGCTGTCAGAGAGAATACGCAGTCACTGAAGTCCGCCTCTGTAGTCCGCAGTGCCATGGAGGGCGGCCGCGTTGCCCTATTATTTCAACCTATCGTAAGTTTGCATGGCGATAGTACGGAGATGTATGAGGCTTGCGTGCGTGTTTCGGATAAGGATGGTAATCGTGTGAACACGGAAGAGCTTTTTGTGGACGCACACAAAAATGATACACTGACCAAGCTGGACGAGTGGGTTATTGACGGGGCGGTGGGAATATTGGGGAAGCAGCAACAACAGAAAGGCCGCATATGTTTTTTCCTGAGGCTTTCTGATCATGCAGTTAGAAACGAACTGCTGTTACTCTTCTTAAGTGAGAAGCTCAGGGGTGCGAGGTTGATGGGGCAGTTATTGACTCTGCAAATCAGCGAAACGTCTGTGCTACAACAAACGAAGCATGTTCGGGCATTCCTGAACGGATTGAAGCCCCTTGGTTGTCGATCCGCCATTGAGCATGTTGGCCTAACGCTCAATAGCCTAGATCATCTGAAGGAGCTGCCAGTCGATTATTTTAAGCTTCATGCATCATTGTGCCAAAGACTGATGAAAGTCAAGGAAGGACAGGCAGGCGTAGCGGCGATTGTTCAGCTTGCTAGGAGTATGGGTGTTCAGACCATCGCGACAGGAGTTCAAGAAGCTGCCTGTCTGACCTTACTTTGGCAAAATGGAGTCGATCTTGCTCAGGGCCCTTGCATTCAGGAACCTAGCGAACTGCTGCAGTATAACTTTGGCAATGAGAACTAAGCTCCGTTCTCTGAGAGGGTGTGTTAAAACCCCGGCGCGCAGGGAGATGCAGGCGCACGGTGGCGAGACAAAACGTCCCGAACGATTTTAAACAGCCGCAGGCTGGCTCCGAAGGCGCGAGCCCCAGGGATGGGGAGAGCAAACCGCAGTGTACAGGGGGAGTACAAGCATGCGAGGCAGTGCGCAATGCCGCTATTATGGCAAGCGTAGCGGACTTTAAAACACCCTATGAGGGTATTCGAGGCGTTATGAAGACGGCGTCTTGATGGTCTTCAAGAGCTTGAGTCTTCTTCGCACAGCCGCATTCAGCCGTCGGCTTACTCTGATTCGATCTTCGATGCCATTGAGGTGCACATACTGTCGGCCAACCGGATCGCGTTCAATATTTTCGATATGGGATAATGCCACGAGTGCACTTCGGTGCACTCGCAAGAAATGATCCTTGAACTCATCAGCTAAGGTAGCGAGAGATTCCTCAATCAATATCATTCCCTGCAGGAAACGAGCAGTGACGTACTTATGTTCGGCACGGAAATAACGTATCTGCTTGATGGGGACAATCTGTAGGGTTCCCTGGTAAGACGCACTGAGGTGTGTACGCTGTGGAGTGTGTTGCGGCGTATCGTGTTTCAAGAGCGATTGTCCTGTATGCGCGATGCGCTTAGCGCGGGCAAGCGCAAGAGCTAACTGCTCACGGCGCACCGGTTTCAAGAGATAGTCGATAGCCTGTACCTCATAGGCTTGCAGTGCATGATTATCGTAGGCGGTCGTAATGATCACGACCGGCGGCTGCATAAGTGTGTTTAGCCTCCTTGCTAAATCGAGCCCGTCTAATCCCGGCATGCAAATATCCAGCAGGACAATATCTGGGCGATCGAGCTCGACGGCTCTAAGCGCTTGGGCACCGTCGGCTGCTTCTGACACCGCGTCGCTGTTCGTCAGATCACGGACAAAACTTGCGAGGCGTTTTCTGGCGAGGGGCTCGTCGTCTGCGATGAGTATTTTCATGGAGCGCGCGTAATAAAAGGGAGGCGCAGCTTAAGTTGATAGTGATCATGACTGCAAATCGTCTCCATGGCGACTCTGGCACCAAAGAATGCATCGAGGCGCTGCATGACATTTTCTCGGGCTATTTGATTGCCGTCTCGGGACGCTAGGGTGGCATGTTTCGGCAGGCTGTTTTCAATGAGGATTGTCATTTGATTACCTTGATGCTGCCCCGAAATGCGCACCGTGCCACCTTCAGATGATAATTCTATCCCATGGTAGATCGCATTCTCGACGAGTGGTTGCAGGCTAAATCTTGGCAGCAGCGCATCGGCCGGAAGGTGGTCGAGTTCGATTTCAGTGTTGAGGCGCTTGCCGAAACGGAGTCCCTCAATGCGGAGGTATTGGCGACAAGTCCTGAATTCCTCTTGAATTGTGCTTGGAATGCGGGAATCGGTGAGACATGCGCGAAATAAATCTGCCAAATCTTCGGTAACCTGCTCCGCAAGGGCAGGCTGCGATCGAGTAAGGCTGGCAATCGTGTTCATGCTGTTGAATAGAAAGTGGGGCCGAATCTGGGACTGTAGGGCTTGGAGTCGAGCGTCCGCTTCGATTCGGAGCCGTTCACTCCATCGGTGTTGAAGATAGAAATAGCGTAGCAAGACAGCGGTGATGATGGCGGCAATGGTGAGATTCTGGATAAGCAGCTCCCAATGCAAGGGCTGATGGAGCGCTTTGGCTGCGAGTCCAGTAGCAACGCCGGTAATGAGCAGTACCATGACGTAGCTGATCATGCCTGCTAGGGCGCCATTAAGCTGGCTTAGCCACATCCGGCTAACACACAGCAGAGCTGCGTTGCTCAATCCCACCCATTGTACAAACAGCGACACAAGCGCCAGTTCATTCCAAAACGCTCGATTGTTCCCAGATTTCGTGATCACGAGTACGAAGCTGAACAGTTCACCGAGAAGAACAACAGCAAAAATCATTCGAATGCGACAGAAATCGGGTATAAAGAAGCGGTCGCATGATGCCTTTGGGAGCGTGCTCAAGCCGGCGGTCTTGCCAGTTACGCGGTGCATTCAGTTATACTGGTCCTATTCGAATTCTCAAGCTCCTTAGACTGCCATGAATCCTGAACATCCCGTTAGCAAACCGTGGGGGGGTAGATTCGCGGCGCCGACCGAAGGTCTTGTGGAGACTTTTACGGCGTCTATCGATTTCGACCAGCGGCTTTACCCGTATGATATCCAAGGCTCGGTCGCGCATGCCACCATGCTCGCGACAATCGGCGTGTTAACCAATGAGGAGCGCGATGCCATTATCCGCGGCCTCGAGGGAATACAAGCAGATATCATCGCCGGCCGCTTTTCTTGGTCGAAGGCTCTTGAAGATGTTCATATGAATCTCGAGGCGGAACTTACCAGGCGTATCGGCACCGCGGGTAAGAAACTTCACACAGGTCGCTCGCGAAATGATCAAGTTGCAACGGATCTGCGTCTTTATCTTCGCGATGAGACCGATGCCATTCTTGCGCACCTCGCTCGATTGCAGCGGGTGCTATTGGACACGGCGGAGGCAGAATCGGAAACCATTATGCCCGGCTTCACCCACCTTCAGATAGCCCAGCCGGTCACGCTGGGTCACCACATGATGGCTTGGTTTGAAATGTTGACCCGGGATCAGCAGCGCTTCGTTGATTGTCGGCGTCGGATTAATTACATGCCATTGGGGTCGAGCGCGCTCGCCGGGACCAGTTATCCCATTGATCGGCGGCTCACTGCACAGCTACTTGGCTTTGAAGCGATATCCGAGAATTCCCTCGATGCGGTCAGCGACCGCGATTTTGTCATTGAATTTGTTGCAGTGGCGGCACTGCTCATGACACACTTGTCGCGCATATCGGAGGAGTTGATCCTCTGGTCGTCGGCGCAGTTTGGTTTTGTCGAGATCGCCGACGCGTTTTGCACGGGTTCGTCTATCATGCCGCAGAAAAAGAACCCCGATGTACCAGAGCTCGTACGCGGAAAATGTGCTCGCGTCAGCGGCCATTTGCTCGCCTTGTTGATGCTAATGAAGGCGCAACCACTTGCTTATAATAGAGATAACCAAGAAGACAAAGAGCCACTATTTGATACCATTGATACGGTCAAAGCGTCTCTTCAAATCTATATTGAGATGCTTTCGACGGTGACCATTAATCGGGCCCGGATGCGCGAGAGCGCAATGCGCGGTTTTTCTACCGCCACGGATCTTGCTGATTATTTGGTCCGCAAGGGCGTACCATTTCGTGATGCGCATGCCATCGTGGGCCAGGCGGTACGCCATGGAATCGCTGCAAATCGTGACTTGACAGAGATGAACCTGACGGAGCTGCAACAGTTTTCTGAAGCGATCGAGCATGATGTCTTCGACGTTTTGACTGTGGAGGGCTCAGTGGCCTCGCGCGCCCACCTCGGGGGAACGGCGGCAGTGGAGGTGCGCCGAGCTGTTGATCGTGCTCGAAAGCGTCTCCGGACCTGTTCGACGACGCCGGTCGCTGGTGGCGCGAGCAACGGGATTTGATGCGTTGGAGTGCTCCGCTATCGCTTTGAAACTGTTAAAAAATGCTGCGCGAGCGGCGCCAGAGCAAAGCGCACGGTGGCGAGCAACCGGAGTGTACAGGGGGAGGGGGGCTGCGTGCTGCCACGCAACGCCGCTGTCGCATGCGCCGTGGTTTTTAAGAACAGTTTCTTAGTCACGGGT
>JAGTVB010000335.1 GCA_018224385.1 Gammaproteobacteria bacterium | reverse complement strand
GACCCGGGAGGCATGGCCCCCGCCTGTCAGAACCACATACTGCTTGAGCAGCGCGTCCCACTCAGCATGGCGGTGATGGAACGCCCCGGCGGTGCCGCTTGCGCACAGTAGCAAGGCAAAGCTCAAGCATTTGTAAAAGTTCATGGGCGCTGTTCTTCTCATCAGGCGCTGGTGAGATTTGCGGGCGCGCCGCGTCGCCAGGCATGAAACCGCTCTACCCATTGCAGCAGCCGCTCGGGGGCATGGGCCTTTTTCCAGTGGCCGGCGGCGTATTTGTTGGCCTCGGCCAGCGTCGGATAGATGTGGATGGTGCTTAAGATCTTGTTCAACCCAATGCCGTGGCGCATCGCCAGCACGTATTCGGCGATGAGATCGCCGGCGTGATGAGCCACCAGGGTCACACCCAGGATCTTGTCCTTGCCCGGGACGGTGAGCACTTTGACGAAGCCGTGGGTCTCGCCATCGGCGATGGCTCGGTCGAGATCTTTGATGCCGTACACCGTCACCTCATGGGGGATGCGCCGTTTCTTCGCCTCCAGCTCATTCAAGCCGACCCGGGCCACTTCGGGATCGACGAACGTGGCCCAGGGGATGACCGAGTAATCGGCCTTGAACTTCTTAAACGGGGCAAACAGCGCGTTCACCGAAGCGTACCACGCCTGGTGCGCGGCGGTGTGGGTGAACTGGTAAGGCCCGGCGACGTCGCCCGCGGCGTAAATATTGGGGTACAGCGTCTGCAGGAAGGCATTGGTCTCGATGGTGGGGCCGGCGGGGACGCCTAACGCCTCCAGCCCGTAGCCCTTCAGGTTAGCGGCCCGCCCCACCGCCACCAGTACAGCATCGAAGGGGAGGCGCACCGCCTGCCTCGCGTTCGTCATATCCTCGGCGATCAGAACCTTTTCGCCGTTCTCCATCAGGAATTCCTTGGCCTTGTGATTCATCAACAGCTCGATGCCTTCCGCCCGAAAACGCTGCATCACCAGCTCGGACACCTCCGGATCTTCCCGCATCAGGATGCGCGGCAGCATCTCCACCTGGGTGACCTGCGACCCGAGGCGGGCGAAGGCTTGGGTCAGCTCCGAGCCGATGGGTCCGCCGCCCAGCACCACCAGCCGCCGCGGCCGTTCGCGCAAGTTCCAGACGGTATCCGAGGTGAGGTAGCCGACGTCTTCGATCCCGGGAATCGGCGGCACGAAGGGTTGCGCGCCGGCGGCAATGACGATGCTGCGGGTGGTGCGCGTCTGGGTGCCCGTTGCCGTGGTCACAGCCAGGCTCCAGGGCGAGGTGATGGTCGCTGTACCCTGCAGCACCTCCACCCCGAGCCCGGTGTAGCGTTCGATCGAATCGTGGGGCTCCACCGTTGCGATCACCCGCTGTACGCGTTCCATCACCTCGGCAAAGTCGAACGCCGCGCTGGCTTTATCGATGCCAAACTCCTTGGCGCGCTCGATGTGGGAAAGCAGTTTGGCGGAACGGATCAATGCCTTGGACGGCACACAGCCGGTGTTCAGACAATCACCGCCCATTTTGTGCTTTTCCACCAGCGTCACCTTGGCCCTGACCGCCGCGGCGATATAGGCGCTCACCAGCCCCGCCGAGCCTGCGCCGATCACCACCAGGTTGCGGTCGAAACGAGCCGGCCTGGGCCACTTGGCATAAACTCGGCGCGCCTTGCTGGCATTGACGATGTGCTTGGCGAGCAGCGGAAAAACACCGAGCAGGGCGAAGGATGCGAGCAGCTCGGGCGAGAGGATGCCTTGCAGAGATTCGACCCGGCCGAGCTGGGTGCCGGCGTTCACATAAACCAGCGTGCCCGCCAGCATGCCGAGCTGACTGATCCAGTAGAAGGTCCAGGTGCGCATCGGCGTGAGGCCCATCACCAGGTTAATGACGAAGAACGGAAACACCGGCACCAAACGCAGCGTGAAGAGGTAAAACGCGCCTTCTTTCTCGATCCCGTCGTTGATGGTCTTGAGCCGCCCGCTAAATTTCGTCTGCACCCAGTCGCGCAGCAGAAACCGCGAGACGAGGAAGGCGAGCGTCGCGCCGAGGGTGGAGGCGAAGGAGACGATGAGCGTGCCCCACGCCAGGCCGAAGAGGGCGCCCGCCACCAGCGTCAGGACCACCGCTCCCGGCAGCGACAGGCCCGTCACCGCGACGTAGATGGCGAAGAAAAATCCCGCGGAAAGCCAGGGATGGGCATTGCGGTAGGCGTCAATCGTCGCCTGCTGCGCTTTGAAGAAATCGAGGGAGAGAACGCGTCCGACATCAAAGGCAAAAAACGCCGCGACAGCCAGGGCGATCACGACCAGAAGCAGCAGGCGGGGCTTTGTCATGTTCGATGATCCTTGCTCAATGCACCGTCACTTTCGTACCGATAGGGTTACTGACTTAGTCGCGTGTGGGCGTCTGATCGTTACAGCGCAGCGCCCCGGGGCCCGAAGCGCTCCACGTACTTGACGAAGTCCGGATTGGCAAAATCGATAGGACTCTGGCGGCCGAAGCGCTTGTCCTGGTACCACGTGATGAGCCGGTACTAGCCGTCGGTCCAGATCAGGATCACGAAGGCCAGGCCACAACGCACAGCGGTCGCAATCTTCTGCTCCTGCGCGTTCATCAGCAAACCGGCGTCACCCTCGATGGTGAGCACTCGGCGCTGCGCATCGCCCCGTTGCCGGACAGAATGGGGGCTATTGCGCCGCCGCCATGAGCAACGCTTGGTGCTGCCAGACACCGTCAAATAGCCCCCGATCCATCGCTTCATTGACGCCGCCAGCGCCTTTGACGATGCGGGGCGGGACCGATGGGTAGCGGGCCGCTGTGATCGGGACCAGCGAGCGTAGCTATAGACACTTCTCCCCCTGCGGATGAGTGGCGGGGGTGCAGCGCGTTACGCTCACCCTGCAGTCGCCGCTGGCAGGCAAATGTCACAGTTGTTTGCTGACTACTGCGGTCCGACGGCGTTTACCTTCGCGGCACGGGAATGCTAACCTTGCCCCTCCCTACGCTGCTTCAATGATGCGACCATGATGTTAGATGACGCGCGCGTTTCGGTATCGGGCATTGGCTAGCGCCAACCCGTATCTGCAGGGTTAAGACACCGAGTTCCCATGCCGAATCGGCCCAGTCTCCCAGACGATATGGTGTTGGTCGAACAACTGCTCGCCGGTGACGAGCGAGCCTTTACCCAGCTGGTACGGGCCTACCACGGCAAGCTGCGCTATCTGGCCCGTGCCATCGTCGGCGAGGCGTATGCCGATGAAGTGGTGCAGGACACGTGGCTTGCCGTGCTCAAGGCGTTGTCAGGTTTCCAGGCACGATCTAGCCTCAAGACTTGGCTCTTTCGCATCCTCAGCAATACGGCCATCAGCTGTGTGCGACGCGAGGTCCGCAGTACCGCCGCTGGGGGCCTGACCAACGAAGACGTGCCGGCGCTTCCCGCAACGCGCTTCGATACCAGCGGCAACTGGAAAACGCCACCTCTGCCGTGGCATGCAGAAACACCGGAGGCGCTGCTGGCAAGCGATCAATTACGCCAGTGTCTGGAAGAGACACTCGCGGTGCTGCCAGCCTCACAAAGAATGGCCATCGTGCTGCACGACATCGAGGGCGTGCCAATGGTGGAGGTCTGTAACATTCTGGCCGTCCAGGAGACCAATGCTCGAGTGTTATTGCATCGCGCGAGAACGCGGTTGCGTGCCGTCATCGAAGCGTACGAGCGAGGTCAAGGGTGCTGAATTGCCGGCAGGTCACCGATAGGGCAAGCGACTATCTGGATGAGGCGTTGCCCTTTGGGGAGCGCGTACAGATGCGGCTGCATTTAATGCTTTGCCATCACTGCCGCCGCTACTTGAGACAACTGCGCGCAATCGTACGGGCGCTGCCGGGCTTGCCCAAGACGGCGGTATCCGAAGACACCGTGCGTCAAGTCGTGCACCGGCTAAAGAATCAGTGACCTCACCCATCGGTTACGCTTGGCAATGACCGTTGTCCATAATGGCCTGGGGTCACGTCTTGGATCGTTCTTCTGCTGACTGCGCGTTGACAATCTTACTGACCGTGGTGTAATGCAGATCAATGGCTGACGCGATTTCGGTTAGCGTGTAACCATGCTTCAAGTGCGCCGCTCTGATAAGCCGGTTCCGTTCCTCGCGGGACCTTGATTCTCGCTTGCCAAAGAGAACTTCCAAACCAAGACGATTGGCAAACCGTTGGACTCTGGGGACCTCTTTGACACTTCGCACACTGTCGAAGCGGCGGGTTAGCGTTTTCACGAACTCGTCGCTGCCCAAAAGAACTTGCCCTCTCACGTTGCCCCAGGGTGAGGTCGCCGCCATGCCGTCTTCCACGAAGGCAATGTACCTTCTCTGTGCCGTGGAGCGCCGCTTGCCTAACTGCCCGAGAACCCAGTCTGTCGTGAGAAAGGTCGGAGGATCAGCGAATCCTGCCGTTGCTGGAAAGCTGCTCCAGGGGTAGTGCTCAAGGGACTTGACCAGATTGGCGCGAACGGGGTTCAGCACCACATACCGGCAAAGTTCCAGCAAGTAACTATCGCGCTCGACCAGAATCGCCTTGAAGCGCCCTTGCAATAAATGCCCCGCCCGCCCATGACCCCTGTTGTAGCGCTGAGTGTAGACACCATTGAGGTGACGCATGCCCCTTGAGAGATTGCCCTCCGGGGTCTCCATCAGTAGGTGGTAATGATTCCCCATCAGGCAGTAGGCATGGCATAGCCAGTGGTACCGATCAACAGCGCGGTTTAGAATCTGCAGGAAATCCTCACGGTCGCCGTCGTCCTCATAAATCGCTAGCCGCGCGTTGCCACGACTCGTGACATGGTACACGGCACCCGGAAACTCGATTCGCAGCTGTCTCGCCATACCTCGACGATAACCGACGAATAACTATAAGTCAAGACATGACCCTAATTCTCCTCTGGTGTCCAGTGTGGGCAATAGACAGCCCCCTTTGCAGAGGGAGGAGCAGTGAATGCCTGGCGGGCGGATGATGCGCGTTCAGCGCTGATTGATGGCGATGCGCCCGGGGCCGAGGAAGACCAATGCCACGGCGGTGAACAGGAACATGCCCTGCAGCTCGATCTGCCACCCGCCCTGCGGGCCGAGACTGAAGATCTCGCCGGCGTGTGCCAACAGGATGGCCACGACCATATTCACGGCGATGAGGGCAGCGCCGATGCGCGCGTAGAAGCCGGACAGCAACAACAGGGGGGCGATCACTTCGCCGATGAGCACGCCGTAAGCCACGAAGCCGGGCAGTCCGACGCCTTGCAGCATGCCCGCAATCCCGCCGACGCCGCCGATGAGCTTGGCAATGCCGTGCAACAGGATGAGCAAGCCGAGCACGATGCGCAGGATCAATTTGCCAAGGTCCTGGGATCTCTCCGACAACAGGTAGTTATACATGGACAGCCTCCGTTTCGGTTTATAGGGTCGCTTCACCAAGCGGGGAAAATCGTATGTTAAGGCAGAAGCTGTCAAGTCGAATCCGTAGATGTGGCGCGGAAGTCCTCGGAAATCAGAAGGCTGGCCAACCCGGCACGGTGGGTGGAAAATCTCCCGATGCAAAGTCAGCTGCGCCTAGCCGCCCGCCGGGATGTCGAAGCCCTCGTCTGCCTTCGCGCGGCGCTGTGGCCAGACACGCCGAAGCGGGAACACGAGACTGAGATCCGAAAGATTATCGCCGGCAGGCCTTGCCGCACGCTGCCGCTCGTGCTGATCGTTGCGGAAGTCCAGAAAACGCTTGCTGGTTTTGTGGAGGTCGGCCTTCGATCGCACGCCGATGGCTGCGACCCGATCCGGCCCGTCGGCTTCGTCGAGGGCTGGTACGTCCTGGCGCGGCACCGCAGCAAGGGCATGGGGCGCGCGCTCATCGTGGCTGCGGAGAACTGGAGCCGGGAGCAAGGCTGCAGCGAACTCGCATCGGACACCTGGTTGAACAACGAGGCGTCGCAGCGCGCCCATGAGGCCCTAGGCTTCGAGGTTGTCGACCGCTGCGTGAACTACCGCAAGGCCCTTCGGCGATGACGGAGGCGCTGCCAGCAAATACGGCGTCGATGCACATGCATCCCCTCATAATTTCAAAGGAAGCCAAAGACTTTATTGACGCTCGGTTGCTGCAGCAGGAGTTCTGCGAATTCTTGCATTAAAGCGGATCTTCCATTTTGGTGTCGGTTGATAGTTGGTATAAGCGGCCTGCACGAATTCGGTAAACGGCATGGTCTTAATCCCCTTCATTTCGGGTCTAGGATTCTTGAGGGCGAAAAATCTTTGCAGATGGGTACGGTGGTTTCATGCACCGAGCTTGGCCTCGATAATGGAGTTGTTCGAGGGCATGGTTGAGTTGCTGCAGGCGTTGGCGATAGGACGATTCGGGGCTTTGGGGCAACCGTCGAAGAGTTGCGAGAGTCCCCGCGCGGATCACCCGAGCATTGAGCTTGGTGAAGAACAGGCTCACGCGCTTGCCCAAGGCGGTGATCTCGTAGCGGTGGGTGCCCGGAATGCGTTGCAGCAGTCCCTGGAGCCGTAGCTGGCGCAAATCGTAGGTCATGCGCCCCCTCCGGGGTGTGACGTTCGGGTGACTCGCCCATGAGTTGGGCGATGGGAGCGCACAAGGGCGCATTGCGAAACCCCTCAGGCAGCAGGACGAACAAACACAGTGCCTGGCAGCAAGGCCATGACGCGTGCATCGCCAAAGGCAAGTCCCGAGACGCGCTGGCCATCGACCACCTGCACCCGGGTGACCGGATTGAACACCGTTTCGCTGAGCTGGCAATCCTGCGAGAGGGTTTCCACCTCCAGCACGCGGCGGTTGGCCGCGAAGCCGATGGCCCGCAAGGCGGGCAGGTTGTGCAGGCGTCGGCCAAGGCCGAAATCGCGAGTGTTGTTGATCGTGGTCTCGGTGCG
>JAGTVB010000334.1 GCA_018224385.1 Gammaproteobacteria bacterium | reverse complement strand
TGGGACGGTTTCACGGGGTTGCCACCAAATACCTCGACCACTATCTCGGCTGGCGTCGGTTGCTCGACCGCTTCCAAGATTCGGTCACCGCCCAGCAATTCCTGTTTCATGCCCTGCGACCTGAGTATGTCAACACCTAGGCTGAACATAGCGGGGATGCTGGGCAATGTCGACTAGCCGTTGGTAAGGATCATCCATGTACTTAATCGCCGCGTGTCATCAGCCCTGCGCAGGGCGCTCGATAAGGCGGCGCTCAGATTGTATCTCTCTTGGGCCACATGTTATCGTAGACAAAGGTTAAACACTATCGTTCAGGCTATTGAAGCGCCATCACTTGCTGGCAACGATCTAGCGGTTCCGATTTGCACGCCTAACAGCCTCCACCGGTGGACGCTGAGAATAATGGGCCCGATAAGAACCGCTATAACGGGGAAGCGGCGCTTTCTTAGCTGTCGATCGCTAGGAGGCGGATAACCGAGCCTGGCCAGCCGTTTTAGGAGGATGTTCTAAAACAAAACAGTGTCTGCGCCCACATGCAACGCCCCCCATCATCAGCGGGGTCGGGAAGCTTTCGAGGTAACGTTTCAAGTCTCAATGCGAACCAAGGACACCCTACAACGATTCTTGTTCGAGGAGCATCCCATCCGCGGCAGCCTCGTGCGCCTCGATTCCACCTTCCGCGCCGCCCGGGATTGTCATGCTTACCCTCTCGCGATGGCTCATTTCCTTGGAGAAGCGCTTGCGGCATCCGCACTGCTGAGCGCATCCATCAAACATCACGAGTCCCTTATCTTGCAGGTTCAAGCGGACGGGCCGGTGCGGCTCATCGTTGCGCAATGCACCGGCGAACGCAGTCTGCGAGGACTGGTGCGATGGACCGGCAGTGTCAACAGCGAAGTCCTAGCCGATGCCTGCCGCAACGGGTTGTTGGTCATCACCATAGACCCTGGCAAGGGACAGGAGCGTTACCAGGGTATGGTGCAGCTTGCCGGCAGCTCGCTTGCTCAAGCCATCGAGTCGTACTTTGTGCAGTCCGAGCAGCTTCGCACGCGACTCTGGCTGGCCGCTGATGACCGCAGCGCCGCAGGGCTTTTCCTGCAGCGGGTACCGGGGGATTCCGCTGATCCGGACGCGTGGAGCCGGGTGCAGAAACTCGGATCAACCATCACCAGCCGTGAGCTACTCGAGCTACCGAACTATGACCTCCTTCACCGCTTGTTTCATGAGGAGGATCTGCGCGTGTTCGAGGCGGAGGTCGTGACCTTCCGCTGTCGGTGTTCCCGGGCGCGCATAGCGCGCGTCCTATATAGCCTCGGTCGCAGTGAGCTCGAAGCAGTCCTGCACCAAGAAGGCAACGTTAGTGTCACCTGCGAGTTCTGCAACCGCACCTATCGCTTCGATGCGGTGGATGTAGGGCAATTATTTGTCGAGGGGGTCCAGCCTCAGGTCCCGCCCACGCCGCAGTGAAGAGACCATGAAATGCCGAGGCTACTTCGCGAAGGTCGCGGCTCCGGCCGAAGCGCACGACCGCTCGATAGAGTTGTTTCCTGCTCCAGCTCGTGTCACTGTATAATTTTGGCGGCCTGCTCCCACGACTTGCGCGTCATGGGGATGCGACTTGCCGAAACCCTATAAGGGCCGCTTTATGATACAGACCGAGCAGCAGCGGCTGGAACTCGCGCAGACCGTGATGGAGTTCTTGGATGCGTGGCGCGTGCGGCCCAGGGAGCAAATAATGCTTCTAGGGCTGGATTTCCAAACCCGAAGCCGGGCGCTGGCGCGTTACCGCCAGGGAACACCGTTACCGGATGACGAGTTTGTTTTGCGTAGGGCCTGCGAGCTGGTGGCCATTGGCCGCGCCCTGTTGACCGTGTTTCCGCACAGTGCGCCTTCCGCAAGTCTCTGGGTGACGACCCCCCACGCCAACTTCGGAAATCGGACCCCCCTCGACGTCATGCTGGATGACCGCGAACACGGAATTGGCCGAATACTCCGTAGCCTGGATAACACGGGCGGCTGGTAGCCGCCCTAAACGCGCAGCACGTATTTAAAACCCTGGCGCGGGCGCAGCCACAACAACGTGCTCGGTAGGGCGCAAATAGGCGGGTAACCGGACGTCTACACGAGCACACGAGGACTTCAAGCGAGCGAGCGCGCCACGCCGCCGTAGCAAGCGCAGCAGCACGGTCATTTTTGAGATAGCTTCTTAGAGGACCTTTGCCTTGACCTGGCTCGACAAAATCCCCCTGTCCCTCCTCATTGTGTTGTCGCTTACTTTGGGTCTTGCCCCTTTTTTCCCTGAGCCTCACCTGTGGGAAAAACTCAAGATGCTCGTTCAGGGCACACTAACGCGCCCTATTGACATCTTTGACCTTGTCCTTCACGCCGCAGCACCCTTTCTGCTCATCCTCAAGCTGCTGCGACTGGCCGTGACCGGCATCTTCGACAGCGGCGCGCGTTATTAGAAACCGCATCACGGGCGGCTGCGTCTGCCATCGCACCGTTGCTCGCCTTTGCTCACCCCAGCATTCGGCCGAGGGTGCCGTAGGGCGCGGCGGCGCGACACTGCGGATCGCTAGCGCACGTATTGCCACCGTACCCCGAGGGTTTATGCGCCCGTTAGGGGCTCAGGCTGCAACGGTAGCAAAAAGCCATTGCAACGGCTTTGGTTAGCCGCCGCGCGGCTGGCGACATGCTAACAGCCTCTGCAGACCTTAGGACGAGAGTCGCTCAAAGAAGCCCACCAGTACGCTTGCAGCGCGGCGACGAAGAGCAACACGAACCCCAGAAAGACGCCCATGACCCCACCAATCCCTCTCAACCAAGCGCGCCTTCTCGGCAAATTCCCCGGCCGCCTTTGGTTATCCGGCGAGCCCTCAGTGAACGGCCGAAATGTTCTGAGGAGACTTTGCAGCACCCTCACCGATACCAGCACAAGCACGATGCCTGCAACGAAAAAGGTTATGATTACGAGCAATTGGGCATAGGAGGCTCGCCTGAAGGACACCTACGCCATTGTCCATGACGTAACCCGAAGCGCCATGGCAGCCGCCATAGGAAACCATCACCAATTGAATTGCGCAAGACCCTCGGGCAGAAACGCTGGGAGAGGCATGGGATGACTGAGTGCTGCGTGTTGATAGTCGAAGACGATAGCGCGACACGCGACATGCTGCGATTGTGTCTCGAACAGGGTGGTCTGCAAAGTCGGCAGGCGGCCAACACCGAAGAGGCGATCGCCAGTCTCGCTGAGCAAATTCCGTCGCTGATCCTGTTGGACTGGATGCTGCCGACCGCCAGTGGCATTGAGTTGTTGAATCAGCTGCGGAGCAATTCCCTCAGTGAGCGCATTCCAGTAATCCTCTTGACCGCCCGCGACGAAGAGGACGACAGAGTGTACGGCCTGGAGTGCGGCGCCGATGACTACATCACGAAACCGTTTTCCAGACGGGAGCTGTTGGCCCGTATCCGAGC
>JAGTVB010000333.1 GCA_018224385.1 Gammaproteobacteria bacterium | reverse complement strand
TTCTTTAACTTGATTCAGAATCTGAAGCTCAATAAGGAGGAAAAGGAGGCGGTCGTGGCGTTCATGAGGACACTCTAGGAAAGACGGGCCGGAAAACGGGGGACAACATGGGCCCCGTTTTTCTGATGGCTTGACTTAATAGCAAGTCCTACTGGGCCCGGTAACAAAGGGTCATTTCGTGAGCGATGGGTCCCGTCCGGATCGTCCTGTCGGCGCTATTTGTCCTTGGGGCCGGTGTGGCCGCCCAGCTTCCGGCCTCAAGAAACGCGGTGCATAGATCCAAAAGAGGCTTGTGTCCGGCATTCCTGCCGGACACACCGTTGTGGCGGGAGATGGGTGGCCTGCAGATATACCCTGAAGGCCAGTATCAACCTAGGCGGTAACGCTTCGCGCGCCAAGTCCCAAAGTAACGAGTCTAAAATATGCCGTGTTGACCGATACGGCCGTCGTAAGCGGGTTACGTGGCGTTGCGTCTGGTGAGACAAAGGCGCGCATCGGCAGTATAGAAACTTCGATAACCGCCTCGGGAAGCCAGCGATCTGAAATTTTTCATGACTCGCCTTCCCCACGAAGCGGGGGCAGTTCCCCGCTCTCGAGAAGATGCTCATAGTCTTGCAAAATCAGCTGGTGATCAAAGGCAAGCTTAGGCGGAATATGGTCGAGCCCGCATACGCAAACTTCTTTTGCATCGTCCGCGGCGCGGGGCTCGCCGGTCGCTTCACCGATGAATACCAGACCCACGGTGTGCCCGCGCGGATCGCGGTCCGGAGCAGAATAGACTCCCAGTAAGCGGCGCAGGCGAACGTGAAGGCCGGTTTCCTCCACCGCCTCGCGCCTCGCGGCTTGCTCCACGCGCTCGCCGACGTCGACGAAGCCGCCCGGCAGCGCCCAGCCCAGCGGCGGATGGCGGCGTTCGATGAGCACAATAGATTTCTGCGGGCGGTCGCTCAGTTCAATAATGATGTCGACGGTTAATAACGGCGTTTTAGGCTCAGGCATGGCGTTAGCTCACGCTGCGGAAATACTGCATTATGCGGCCGCTCGATTTTCAGTGAGTCACCCTGGTGGCGCTCCATGTCCGGGGTTAACTCCGCCTGTCATTGCGCCTTGCGTGGCGGCCCGAAGTCCCAATGTCCTTCTGTTCACTCCCGGTGCTCGCCGCTGGGCGCCTTGCTCCGCCGCTGCGCTCGCCGGGGCTTCAAAACACCCGCTAGAGCGAGCTCTGATCAATGAATTCGAGACCGTTGCCGTCCGGATCGCGGCAAAACAAGGCACGTCTTCCAGAGCTGCTTCGAGCGTACGATATGCCCGCGGCTTGTAGGGCGGACTGTACCTGCTCAATATTCGGAGTTTTCAGCGCCACGTGACGGTCATGGCCAACACGGGAAGGCCGCCCAACCCTTGGATCGGGATTTGGTAGCCGTATGAGATGAATCTGGTTGCTGCCAAGATTGAGCCAAGCCCCTGGATATCCAAGATCCGGTCGTTTCTCATCGATGGTCAAGCCCAGCACCCCACTATAGAACGCGAGGGAACGCTCGAGGTCCAGAACTAAGACACTCGCGTGGTGTAAATCGGTTACGAGCGGTACTGACAGGGGATTTTGAGCCGTCATGAGCCTAGCGCCTGCGTTTCATTATGATCTCGGGAACCCATCATGATGTTGCCAACACTCCGCTCCAGTTGTTCGGCTCCGTGCCCCGCGCTCGGCCGGCCTGCGCGACCTTGCCAAAACAGTTTTTAAACAACGCGTCCTGGGCCGCGGCCGCTTGTTGGCGGCAGTGTACACCGAGATGATGTCGTGCTTCCACAGATGGCTGGAGCGGGCATTCATCGCCCATCAGCGCCGCCGACACCAGACGCCTGCGGTATGAATGCCGAATCTGGGTCGTTTTCACGCGCCGGAATCATCAAACGACAACTCTTTTTTCCCATGGATGTACCGCAGGCTATTGGGTCGACATGGGCACTCGAAGGCAATGGGAAATTCCTCGATCTTGCCCTGGTTCTTAAGTTCGAACAGTCGAGGCACCATTTTGTCGCGCAGATCCTCCGGGCTTATGGGATTGATAAAAATGCGTGTGCCGCCTTCAAATCCAGCGGGATTACTCGTTCGCCAGCGAATCAAGATATGCCACGGGATGTTCTCGGTGGCGTCGATGGGGCTGTAGTACCACTCCTCGTTACAAGGTATTTGATTTCCCATGGCGGCATGGCAGGCATGCACAATATCACTGACCCCACGGATTTCATCGTTGGTATGATGTTGCGGCATCGCATTTTCGCTTTTTGAATAGATTGCTATAGTGGGATAGCGTCTGCCAATTTCCGCGAAAGCGATGGCATAGGCATTTTCCGCAAATACCAAGTTATGATAACTATGGAAATTGGCGCCTTTTTCATTGTATACGTTTCTATTCCGTCGATATCTTTCTAATTCGCGTTCCAGCGCTACGCCCCACTCATCGATGGCGACCAGCTGCTTGTGTAGGTGATCGAAAGAAGCGCCGGCATTGGCGAGCCAATTTTGAAAGACGCTAATGTATCGCACGTAACGATTTTCCCGAAATATCGCCTTCATTGCCTCGATAGTAAAAGTAAAGTACCGGAAATGCTCTTCCGGTGTCATTTCCCCAGAAGAAAGTAGCTCAACGTCATATTGTGCTTGCGGTCTATAATGCCGCCCTACCACTATTAGTTCATGCCCTCCCCCAAAAAAGGCATCTGACATCGCCAGCTTTTGCTCCATGCTGATGTTCTTTATTTGTTCTTCGGTATAGCCAGCAGCCATCAGCTTAAAATTGATGACATTGATAACATGTGCGATGCCCTTGGCGGTCCCAAGATAGTCGTTCTTCCTCCTCAGCTGATCGTCGCTCAGCTTGTAATCATGGTTTTTGCACCAGTAATCATAGGTAACAATTTCGAAAAGATTAGGTATGCGGCGAAACTCGGCGGTGGTCTCAAAAAGCTGCTCTGCATGTAGACCGTGGAGAATGTCATGCTCGTTTCGATCGACCATACGCGCCTTTTCCGGAGGCGTTGCTAGGTAATTTGCTTCGCAGAAATTACAATAGTTTTCTTTCAGATGCTTTTTTATTTTCTTGGCGGTCTGTGGAATTACGTTAGTGATCGGCTTTTTCCCACGGCCGGGGACAGTCCAAACCTCTGTTCCGGTGAATGGATTTACCTGCTTGATTGTTCCATCCGGCATTTTATAATAGTTTTCGAATAGATTGGTCATGCGTCAATTTCCTTTCAGTCCGTGTCACTAGAGGCCGCTTGACAGCAATGGTGCCTGCTGGGCGATGCTGAACACTTGGCAATATTCACACCGCGATTCGCTTCAGGAACGCCTCGCCAGCAATTGTTTCTGGCGCAAACAGTGAGTGCCTGGCGGGCGTGTGGTTTCCTGGCAAGAGGGTACCGGGGCTCTTCTTCCGTTCGTTTTTTTGACGGTAGGGCACTTATTATAGTCGCAAGTTATAGGCGCAAGGCAGGGTGAGGCTTCTATCTCTCAAGCGCGTGCTATGCCCCGTTGCCTTGCAGGGGGCGCCGCGGGGTATCTTATCCGAGCCCAGCGCCGGCTTGGCAACGTGTGGCCTCTGCCTTCGCCGCTCTGCTGAGACTATCCAGACGATTTTGTCGCCGTGCTCCCCCGGCGCTTACGATCTTTTTAAATGGGCTCCTTAGAGGAAATTCATGGGAAGCTTTGCGGGCAGATCCGGGTGCGCAGAGACGGCGATGGCAGCGATCATCGACCGGTATTCCTGTCTGCTGTTGGATGCCTACGGCGTGCTTCTCGACAAGTCAGGGCCGCTTCCAGGCGCGGTGGCGCTTATCCGGTACCTCAACGAGATCAGTAAGCCCTACTATGTCTTGAGCAACTCGGCCAGCACCTTACCGGAGCACATGGCGGCAGCGCTGGCGGAAATGGGGCTGCCCATCCCTCAACGGCAATTGATCACCGCAGGTCTGCTGCTCGTGCCCTACTTTCAGCAGCACGGCCTGGTCGGCAGGCGTTGCATCGCCCTGGGAACGCAAGATTCCCTTGCCTACGTACTGCGCGCAGGCGGGACTGTGGTTTCCCCCGATACACTCGGATCCGTGAAGGCGGTTATCATTGCCGACCAAACGGGCTTTCCGTTGCTGGAGGCTCTGGATGACACCCTTAGCGTGCTGCTACGTCACTTTGACCGGCAAGAGCCCATCCATTTGGTGCTGTGCAATCCGGACCTTATCTATCCGCGTGCCTCCGGCCGTTTCGGCTTTACAGCGGGAGGGTTGGCGGCCATGATCGAGGCGGTGTTGCGCGAGCGCTACCCTGAGCGAGCCTATGGCTTTGTTCGATTGGGTAAACCCTCTCCAGGCCTGTTTGAAGAAGCCGCGTCCCGAGCGGGGACCGGGGACATGGTGATGATCGGCGATCAACTGGCCACAGATGTTTTGGGAGCAAATCAGTTTGGTATTGATTCGGTACTGATAACCACCGGATTGGGACTCAATGCGGGGACCGTTCCCTGGGAGCGAGGGATTGTTCCCACGTATGTTTTGTCTTCCCTGCACCTGCCGCCGCTGCTAAAGGCGAACTAATTTGTGTGCGGCGCGAACCTGCCGAAGTCGTTGCTGCGGAGGTGCACGAGGCGGCGATCTTTATCTAGAATATTGGCGTTGTGATGTGAGGCGCGAACCACGCGTCTGTCAGCTTTAAGTCTACGGCGGAGTAGAATTGCGGAGATGACGCATATGACGGGAAAAAAGAAGCCTGTTGAGGGCAAAGTCACAGGGATGAACAAGAAAGTTGCTCACCCTAAAACGGCCAGCAGTGCAGCAGCACCTGCTGACGTGAAGAGTTCGAAGCCGTCGAAGAAGGCCACCATGGCTGCTCCTTCGGCGCCAAAGGTAACGGAGGGCGCTGAACCCGCCAGGCAGGTTACCAAGGCTGCTCGGAGTGCCGTCAATGTTTCGGGCCGAGAGAAGAAAGCTACCGTGGCGTTGGAGCCAGAGCCGTCGAGGGGTCCGAACTCGGCGCGAGTCATCACGCCACAGGAGCGCTGGCGGATGATTTCAGAGAATGCGTACTATCGGGCCGAGAGACGCGGTTTCTTGGGAGGCAATCCGGCGGAGGACTGGGCGACCGCCGAGGCGGAGACCGATGCGGAGCTGGTGCGCACGAACACCGTCGTAAAGCCCTAGGGCGGCGAGAGGGGAAGGCGGAGACGTGTGCCCCTTTTGGGCTGGGAGGTGGCGGCGCTCGCGACACGCTTAAGACGGCCGCTCGTGCTTGAATGCCGCTCGCAACAAGAATTCAAGAATAAAGCATCGGACTTTAAGCAGAAACCCGAGGTGTTAAGAGCATGTCTCAAGACCCATCGCGAGTGCTGTCAGATGGCCTCCGCGATGGACCTTGGGCTGAGCTTTAAATAGAGTGCCGAACAGTCCCCGTTGGGCGTTTGCTTTCCAACGGTCACGGGCATCGTTTACCTTTTTTATTGTGAAGCTTAGTCCTTGATTTTCTTAATTTTTGGAGATAGGATGATGCGCCTCGATCAGTTCTACTACCGTCCCCCTCTTTCAGGCATGTCATGAAAACGCTTTTTCTGACCAATGAATACCCCCCGCACATCTATGGCGGCGCCGGCGTGCATGTTGAGTACCTTACTCGAGAGCTCGCCAAGCTGATGCCAGTAGAAGTGAGATGTTTTGGGGAACAGCGCTACCAATCTGAAAACCTACGAGTGACGGGATTCGGCTTCGATGAGCAGGCGTTCCGAGATACCGATCCTCGGTTGCGCAGCCCCTTGCAGGCTCTGAGCCGATGCGTGGGTTTCAGTGCGCAGCCTATCGACGCGGACATGGTGCACTGTCATACCTGGTATACGCACTTTGGTGGCATCCTGGCGAAAAAAACCTATGGGATTCCGCTAATTATCACCACGCATTCCTTAGAGCCGTTGCGACCCTGGAAACGTGAGCAATTGGGCTTGGGCTACGACTTGTCGTGCTGGATCGAAAAGACGGCGCTCGAGATGGCGGACGGGATCATTGCGGTCTCGGAAAGCATGAAGCGCGATCTCTTGGAGTTATTTGCCGTCGATCCGGGTCGCGTTCGGGTCATCTATAACGGCATCGACATGGAAGAATACCGGCCCGTTGCCGCGAAAGATGCTCTCCACCGTTTTGGTATCAATCCCAGCTTGCCCTACGTTTTGTTTGTTGGGCGAATTACCCGCCAAAAAGGTATTATTTATCTCATTAACGCCATCAAGTACCTCGATCCCGATACCCAGGTCGTGCTTTGTGCAGGAGCGCCGGACACAAAGGAAATTGCCCGGGAAATGGAGGGCGGTGTGCGGGCAATTCAGGAGACCCACAAGCGTGTTCTGTGGATTACCGAAATGCTCGACAAACGCACCCTCATTGAGCTGTACTCCAATGCGGCGGTCTTTTGTTGCCCATCTATCTATGAGCCATTTGGCATCATCATTCTCGAAGCGATGGCCTGCAGTACACCCGTCGTCGCGAGTGCTGTGGGTGGCATCAAGGAAGTGGTAGTGGATGGAGTTACCGGAATATTGGTCGCTTTGGATCAAAAAACCGAGAGTCCCTTCGAACCTAAGGATCCGGAAGCATTCGCGCGCGATCTGGCTGCGCCCATTAATCGCCTCATTCGCGACGAGGGTTTGCGTCGGCAAATGAGCGAAGCGGGCCGGAATCGAGCGATCGAGCGGTTCAGTTGGCATGCCATTGCCAAACAGGTTCTCGAGTTTTATCAGGAACTGGCTGTGCGCGATGCGCGTTAATGGATCAGCCGCTGTTTAAAGAATCACCGCGCTTGTCACAGCGGTGTTGTGCGGCGGTTGGCCATCCTCTAAGAAGCTGTTTTAAAAATTACTGCGCTTGCCATAGCTGCGTTGCGCGGCGGCTTAGAATCCTCATGTACTCGCTTGTACACTGCGGTTCTTCGCCACCGTGCGCCTTGCTCTGCCGGCGCTCGCGACATTTTTAA
>JAGTVB010000332.1 GCA_018224385.1 Gammaproteobacteria bacterium | reverse complement strand
GGGTACGAACTCTGGTACCGTCAAGACAGCAGTTATCGAATACCCCGAGCAAATTTCTACCTAACGGTACGCTCACCACTGGCGAATGACAGTCCCACCCACGTCGCCTTGACAAAGCTGTACTTGGCAACGGTGAAAGACAATCTTTCTGAGTTCACTTATCCAGCGAGGCGTGCGGGGCTGCAATATACGCTGTATCACCATATTCGGGGCTTCTCACTGCGGATTTCTGGCTTCAACGACAAGCAGCCGCTTCTTGTAGCACGCGTCATTGAGGTGTTGCGAAATCCTCACATGAAACAAGCGCAGTTCCAGCGGATCAAGAATATATTAATGCGCGAATTAGGTGATGATAAACGCAGGAAGCCCTATCGACGAAGCATATCGGAGTTACCCCATCTTCTGATACAGCCCCACTGGAGCGATGAGGAGCAGATGGACGCAATGCGTACCGTGAGTGTGGAAGATTTGCAGGCTTTCGTGCCCCAGTTGCTGGCGAGAGTTTCCTTGATCGCTTTTGCCCATGGCAACTTAACGCGCCCCGACGCGCTGTTATTGGGGAACCTGGTTCAAGCAGGGTTGTGGCGAGGCGCGATGTCAGTAAGCGTACCGAACGGCCGCGTTATAAAGCTTGCAGCGGGTGATGAACTAATACGCCAAGTCGAGCTTAATCATCCGGATTCTGCAGTTGCCATATACTTTCAAGGTTCCGACAAAAGCGATCGGGTAACGGCGCAATTCTCACTATTGCGTCAAATCATCGATACGCCATTTTACCAGGATTTGCGCACCGAACGCCAGCTCGGTTATATGGTTTTTTCGGCTTTGACCTCGCTGCTGGGTACGCCGGGTATAACGTTTGTCATTCAATCGCCGACAACGGACTCCGGTAGCCTGGAGAGACAGGTAGATAAGTTTATTTCGAATTATGAGGAAACCGTATCCTTGATGAGCCATGGTGAATTCGAGCATCACAAGGCGGGATTGTTGACTCGAATTCTCGAGGCGGAGCAGACTCTTCAGAAACGTACTGATCGATATTGGGATGAGATCAATGAACTGGAATATCAGTTTAATTCACACCAGAGGCTTGCTGATGCGGTACGCGATATCACGAAGCCCGAGTTTTTGGATTTCTACCGTAGTTCCCTGCTCGCACAGCAAAGGAGGCGATTAACCATTCGATGCGTGGGCACCACCCATCGGTCAGTCAGGTTCCCTGTCGATACCAACGTGAGGCGTACCTTTATTGAGGATCGAAGCTTATTTGTAAGAGACCGAGAGTACTTCTCCGGAGTGCCGTTACCATTTGCGGCGCCGGCAACCGCTGCCAAAGCAGCAACGGCTATTCGCGGTTGATTTTAAAGCGTCGGCTTTACACATCCTTGAGTTGGCCATCGTTTCGGCAACCGAACGTCAGTATGAGAAGCTGTTTTAGAAATGTCGCGAGCGCCGGGTCGCAAGGCGCAGGCGGCGAACAACCGGAGGGTACCAGGGAGTACATGAGGGTCGAGAGCCGTCGCGCAACGCAGCTCAGGCCAGCGCAGTAGTTTTTACCACAGCTTCTGACGGTTATAAAGGCTTGTGTAGCCATCAGGATGAGCCGGATCTCGATTGCCCCTGCCGGCGCTCGCCATGGTGTTATAACGTCTTCTCAGGATCGGTGCCGGCAGCAGGGTTCTGGTTGGCCATCTGTTGGCGCCGCAGGCTGGATTGGGGCTTTCCCTGTCAATGCGTTGACGAAATTGGTGGTGGTCGTCCAACGTTACACACCGCTTGGATTTGTAATGTATCTGTATCGGCCGCCATTTGGACTATCCAGACATTACCTTGGGGTTTCGAGCATTGCGATCGGCCCCTGCACGTCTGCTTCAGCAGCATATCATGGGGCTAACGAGCGGCGGATGCGGTTATCGCCGTTCTTAACCCAAATATGCTACGCTATTCTGTGCTCGCGGGGCAGGAATCGCCCCATGCGTTAGGGGTTTGGGCGCAGCAGGGGGGGGAGGTAGCGTTTAGGTCCTGTTCATATCCCACCATCACCCGCCTTGGTCGACGTGAGTGCCAATGCCTGCGTGGCGTGGCGCTGATGTCGAGTTTGGTTTTGTTTCCCTCTCTGACCTGGCCGGTGCCACCCTCGCGCCAACCCGGCGAGCGACGTTGCTCTCGATACGGTCAGGGTCAGATATACCTTTACTTTGTCAGCACCCGTATAATGGGGTTAACGCGAAAGTGGCGGAATTGGTAGACGCGCTGGTTTTAGGTGACAGTGGGGAAACCCGTGAGAGTTCGAGTCTCTCCTTTCGCACCACGTTATGTGATACGTGATGAATGAGCCCGTGAGGTGTATCGAAGGTAGAAAGCGGGGCGCGAGCCCGCTCCCCGTTATAATGCATGCTCGCATAATATCCTGATTTTACAGCGGTTGCTGCCGCCGAACGAGTGGGTTCAGTCTTTTGACTTTGGGTTGTAGGCTGGTTTGGATAAAAATGTAAAACCACCGTGGGCCCAGCCAAACGACCAAACCGGGGTGCAGCAGGTAGTACGAAAAGGATTTGGGATCGCCGCGCAACGCCACTGTGGTACGTCGCGCCGGCTTTGACGCATCCTCTTGGTATGAGTAATGGTGCCACAGCTAATGAGTCCCGATGAGGTAAGCAATGCAGATTACTGTTGAGCGGAAGGACACAGTCGAGCGGCTTATGAGGGTAGACATTCCGGAGGAGCAAGTCGCAGACGAAGTGAAAAACCGGCTACGGTCGCTTACCCGCACGGTGCGCCTTCCGGGATTCCGTCCGGGCAAGGCACCACTGAAGGTCATTGCGCACCAATATGGACGCAGAGTGCGAAATGAAGTGGTAGGGGAGATGATTCGAACTACCTTTGAGGATGCTCTGGCACGCGAGAAACTGCGTCTCGCCGGTGCACCGGTCATCGATCCTATCAAAGCGCATCCTGGGGAAGGGCTTTCCTATACGGCTATTTTTGAAGTTTATCCTGAGATAACTATTGCGGCGGTTGATGGTGTAAAAATTCGGCGGCCTGCGGCGCAAGTAACGGAGGCGGATGTCGACCGGACGCTCGAGAAATTGCGCAATCAGCGGAAGGTCTGGGGCGCGGCTGAGCGGCCGGCTAGACTTGGGGATCGCGTCACGATGGATTATGTGGCCAGGCTAGACGACGCTTCCGAGGCCGTGGATAAGGGCGAGGGTGTGAAAACGGAACTGGGCGGCAATAAGAGGTTCAAAGAGTTACATGAGGGCCTCATTGGTGCCGTTCCAGGGACGGAGCGGAATATCCAGGTTACCTATCCAGTGGATTATTCCGTTGCGGACCTAGCAGGAAAATCTGCAGCATGGATGGTAAGTGTGCGGGCAGTCGAAGCCGCTGCCATTCCGGATCTCGATGACGAATTCGCCGCTACTCTTGGTGTCGAGGAAGGCGGTGTCGACGCTCTGAGGGCGGCAGTCCGAGAGAACATGGAGCGTGAACTCAATCAGGCCATTGCCACCGAGACGAAGCAGCGGGTCGTGGACGCACTGTTAGCGGCTAATCAGGTCGAGGTGCCCAAAGCTCTGGTTGAGGCGGAAAAACGCCGGATGACAAGAAATCGTGGGCAGGCGTTGGCCCGCCTTGGACTCGATCCGGATCACTTTCCGACGGATGAAACAGCGATCGGAGAATTAGCCACGCGCCGCGTGGCAACGGGTTTGTTGCTCGCCGAGCTGGTTAGCAAGAACGGCATTACGGTCGATCCAGGTAAGGTTCGCGAAAGGGTTGAGGTCATGGCGCAAGGATTCGAGAGTCCGGAACAAGTTGTGCAATGGTACTATGCTCAGCCTGAGCGTCTGGCTGACGTCGAAGCGGCGCTTCTGGAGGAGCAAGTGATTAATTGGATGCTGGGGCGGGCAGACGTCACAGATGAGAATACATCGTTTGACGAGTTGTTGAATCGGGAGCAGACTACTCACGACAAAATATGACCTTCGAGCGTGTCTTAAAACCCCAGCGAGCGCAGGGAGACGCTGGCGCACGATGGAGAGGGACCGGAGAGTACATGGGGATTCCGAGCCCGCGCGTAATACCGCTATGGCAAGCGCAGCGAGCTTTGCAACACCCTGTTACAACCTGGGGCCATGGTCATCGGCTCGTCAGCATCACTATTCCGAGGGTAACACCGTGCCCCGGATCGGTAGGCAGTCAATAGTCTGGCCACAAGAGTGTGTTCGGCATGGATGCCGAACTCAAGTCTACAAGGAAGTATTCACGACGTCCCTTGAGGCCAGGCGATTGACTGCTACCCCGGCCGAAACGATGACCCTGGCCCGACCTAGGTTCAAGTGCAAGTGAAGGAGTTAAGGTAGCGCGTTTCATGCGTTTTAGAGTTGCTGTGATAAATGCAAACAAATCAAGATATTATAATACGTGAGGGCGCCTTTTGGTATGAAGTTTGTTTGCCTCACGTGCGGCGCAATTGGATTCGCCTCTGAGTAACGCCAAACAGACGTGTTCAGGTGCGCCGCTTTTGGCCAAGTGCATGCCGTGTTTTTGGGTAAATCAAGGGATTAGATTGGCTGACTCCAGACGCTAGGTTATGGGGGAGCCTTAAAGGTTGTAAAAGGCATGACCGATAATCGAGAACATGACCCGGGTTTGAGTAGCTGGGGGCTTAACTTAGTCCCAATGGTAATAGAGCAATCTCCCCGGGGCGAAAGAGCATATGACATTTATTCCCGTCTTCTCAAGGAACGAGTTATTTTTTTGGTTGGCCCAGTGGAAGATCATGGTGCGAATCTTGTAGTTGCACAATTGTTATTTTTGGAATCTGAGAATCCCGACAAGGATATCCATCTATATATAAATTCCCCGGGCGGTTCTGTAAGTGCTGGCCTCGCTATATACGACACGATGCAGTATATCAAGCCAGACATCAGTACAATGTGCGTCGGACAGGCTGCGAGCATGGGTGCTTTGCTCTTGGCGGGTGGGGCGGCTGGTAAGAGATATTGCCTGCCACACTCCAGGATTATGATTCACCAGCCATTGGGAGGTTTCCAAGGACAAGCTTCCGACATCGATATTCATGCAAAGGAAATTCTGCGCATACGAGAACGTCTAAATGATATATTCTCCAAGCATACCGGACAGCCATTGACGCAAATTCAGCAGGATACGGATCGGGATCGCTTCCTTAGCGCCGAGGAATCTGTAGCGTATGGTTTGATTGACAGAGTTCTCGAAGTACGGGAGGCCGCGTCGACAGTGCGGCGGTGAAGAAAGTATTTCTGTGCTACAGCTGTACAGAGGTTTGTGTAGTGAGGTAGGCCCATGAGTAGCGATAAACAGGGTAAGAACGGTGACGGTGACAGGCTGCTTTACTGCTCCTTTTGCGGCAAGAGTCAGCATGAGGTGCGTAAGCTCATCGCCGGCCCGTCGGTGTTTATCTGCGACGAATGCGTAGATCTTTGCAACGACATTATCCGCGAAGAGATACAAGAGAAGTCAGGCTCGGCGGCTAGGAGCAAGCTCCCGACTCCTCGGGAGATTAGCAAGATCTTGGATGACTATGTTGTCGGCCAATCCCACGCAAAGAAGATCTTATCCGTAGCCGTTTACAATCATTACAAACGGCTCGAATTAGGCCTCAAGGTCGATGAGGTGGAGTTGTCGAAGAGTAACGTTTTACTCATCGGCCCAACGGGTTGCGGCAAGACTTTGCTCGCCGAAACCTTGGCGCGACTGTTGAATGTACCGTTCACGATTGCAGACGCCACGACATTAACGGAAGCGGGATATGTTGGTGAGGACGTAGAAAACATTATCCAGAAGCTGCTGCAGAAGTGCGATTATGACGTCGAAAAGGCGCAAACGGGCATTGTGTATATTGATGAGATCGACAAAATCTCGCGGAAATCGGAGAATCCATCGATTACCCGCGACGTCTCCGGCGAAGGCGTTCAACAGGCGCTACTTAAGCTGATTGAAGGTACTATTGCTTCGGTGCCCCCGCAAGGGGGACGTAAACATCCTCAACAGGAATTTCTGCAAGTCAATACGGCCAATATTCTCTTTATCTGTGGTGGCGCCTTCGATGGTCTGGCAAAGATCATTGAGCGCAGGATATCACGCCACGGCGGTATTGGTTTCGAAGCCGAGGTCAAGAGTAAAGTCGAGCAGCGAAGAGTGGGTGAAATTCTTTCGGAAGTCGAACCGGAGGACCTCATTCGCTATGGCCTGATCCCAGAGTTTGTCGGTCGCTTGCCCGTTCTCGCTACGCTTGATGAGTTAGAAGAGGACCAGCTGCTTAAGATTCTTACAGAGCCGAAGAATGCTTTAACAAAGCAATATAAGCGATTGTTCGACATGGAAGGATCAGAGCTCGAGTTTCGCGAAGACGCACTGCGGGCGGTGGCGCGCAAGGCAATGGAACGCAAGACGGGGGCCCGCGGGTTACGCTCGATTCTTGAGCATGTTCTCCTTGATACGATGTATGATATTCCATCCATGGAACGAGTGCGCAAGGTTGTCATCGATGAGGCTCTTGTCAAAGGTGAGACAGAACCACTCATCATATACGACGGTGATAAACGGCAGCGCGTGGCTTCGGATTAGGAACCGCCATCGCGAGAGGGCGTCTAATTAAACGTGGCCGCTTGTCCTTGAACGTAATTTTAAAGTCCCGGCGAGTGCACGCAGAGTGAGGCGCACGGTGGTGAATAACCGGAGGGTACCCGGGAGTAGATGAGGACTCCGAGCCAGCGCGCAATGCCGCTATGGCACGCGCAGCGGGTTCTAATTAAGTTATCCAACAGCCTATCCCTGCAACTTTACTAAGGGAACATCAAACGCTAGCTTCTGAGCACGGTGCAGGAAAGTAGACATTCTTAGCCCTAGGGGCAGAAAGCAGCAATCAGTATTCGAGCCTCGCCAATCGAAATTTGGCGCGGCAAGGTTTACAGGCCCTTAGCAGCTCCCTCGATATACGCAGTACTTGATACGTGATATTTGCGGCGGCTCAGAGTCTCAAGGGCAAACGGCTAACACCTGCCGGCCCGCCGCATAAATGGGCATGTGCCTTCTGCAACCATGATTTTTGAGGCACAACGATCAACCGATTGAAATTAGCAGCGTTATTGCCATGCAGGACAAAAAGCTCGTAATTCCTGTGCTTCCATTGCGGGATGTTGTCGTTTATCCGCATATGGTGATCCCGCTTTTCGTGGGCCGGGACAAATCTATCCAGGCCCTGGAGCGGTCGATGGAAAGAGATAAAAGGATTTTACTCGTCGCTCAGAAAGACGCAGGTCAGGATCAGCCTGAAGCCGATGATATCTACAGGATTGGCACGGTTTCCACCATACTGCAAATGCTCAAGCTCCCTGATGGTACGGTAAAGGTGCTTGTCGAGGGGGCACAACGAGCCGAGATATCCCGCTTTGTGGAAAGCGAGGGATTCTTTGCTGCGGAGGTCAGCATTACAGAGTCAAGTCTTGGAGACCCGAGAGAGATTGAGGTGCTTGCGCGTTCCTTACTCGAACAGTTCGAGCAATATGTGAAATTGAACAAAAAAGTGCCTCCAGAAGTGCTTGCCTCGCTTACAAGCATTGAAGACCCTGGACGCTTGGCGGACACTATCGCTGCTCATCTTTCTATTAAACTGGATCAAAAGCAGAAAATTCTTGAAATTCAAGAAGTACGCCAGCGCTTGGAACACCTGATCGTGCGCATTGAGGAAGAAATCGATCTTCTGCAGGTAGAGAAGCGCATTCGCGGCCGCGTTAAGCGCCAGATGGAAAAAAGTCAGCGCGAATATTACCTGAATGAACAAATTAAGGCGATTCAAAAAGAACTTGGGGATATGGAGGACTCGCCAAATGAAGTTGAGGAACTTTCCAGGAAGATCGAACGCGCGGGTATGTCAAAGGAGGCAAAGCTAAAAGCTGTTGCCGAACTCAATAAGCTGAAGCTGATGTCGCCAATGGCTGCCGAAGCTACGGTAGTGAGAAACTATATTGATTGGCTTATTAGCGTTCCATGGAAAAAGCGTACTAAGATCGGCCAGGATCTGCGTAAAGCAGAGGATGTGCTGGAGGCGGACCATTACGGATTAGAAAAAGTAAAAGAAAGGATACTTGAATACCTTGCGGTTCAGCAGAGAGTTAGAAAACTCAAGGGACCTATTCTGTGCTTAGTTGGGCCGCCGGGCGTTGGAAAGACTTCTCTTGGTCGTTCTGTGGCGCGTGCCACGGGGCGTGAATTCATTAGAATGTCACTAGGGGGGGTGAGAGACGAGGCTGAGATCCGGGGTCACCGGCGTACCTATATCGGGGCGCTGCCAGGAAAAATTGTGCAAAATATGGCCAAGGCAGGGGTTCGCAACCCGCTTTTCCTGCTCGATGAAGTGGATAAGATGTCCATGGATTTTCGAGGCGATCCGTCTTCGGCACTTCTGGAAGTCCTAGATCCGGAACAGAACCATACCTTTAATGACCATTATCTGGAAGTGGATTACGACCTTTCCGACGTGATGTTCGTTGCAACAGCGAACACCTTGAACATACCAGCTCCACTGCTGGATAGGATGGAGGTGATCCGACTTTCTGGCTATACCGAGGATGAAAAGGTTCATATTGCGAAGCGCTACCTTGTACCAAAACAAGTCAAGAGTAACGGCCTCGTAGATGAGGAGCTCGCGATTTCCGATAGTTGCATGCGGGATATAATCCGCTTCTACACACGCGAGGCTGGAGTCCGGAACGTGGATCGCGAGATTGCCAAGATTAGCCGTAAGGTGGTGAAAGAAAAGACTCTGCGTCCGACCCAACGGCGTGTCCACGTAACACCACGAAATCTAGAGAAATATCTCGGAGTCAAGCGATTTCGTTACGGGCGTGCGGAAGAGGAGAATCGAATTGGCCATGTGACCGGGCTGGCATGGACTGAAGTTGGAGGCGACCTTCTTACAATTGAAGCGGCAATTATGCCCGGCAAAGGTAAGCTTTTGCATACCGGCCAGCTGGGGGATGTCATGCAGGAGTCTATCCAGGCCGCTATGACAGTGGTGCGAAGTCGCACGGAGAGATTGGGGATTGATGCCGACTTTTATCAGCAGCACGATGTCCATATTCATGTACCCGAGGGTGCTACGCCAAAGGATGGCCCAAGTGCCGGCGTGGGTATGTGCACGGCGCTGGTATCCGTGTTGACGAGGATTCCGGTGCGGTCCGAGGTCGCAATGACCGGCGAGATCACATTGCGGGGTGAAGTCTTACCTATTGGTGGTCTCAAGGAGAAGCTGTTGGCGGCCTTGAGAGGCGGGATCCAAGTGGTGCTGATTCCAGAGGAGAACCGTCGAGAATTGTCAGAAATTCCCAGTAATATCAAGCAAAATCTTGATATCAAGGCCGTTCGGTGGATTGATGAGGTATTGGAAATTGCATTGACGTCAGCTCCTAAACCTGCTCCTGATGCGGTACCGCCTACCGATTTGGTTAAGGGTGAGAGGGCCCCGGCTGCGGAAGGTAAGCGCGATCGAGTCGGCCCACAGACTCATTAGGTAATGTGTCGCTCAGAGCGACCAGGGAAGCCTCGCTACTTGACTTAGGATGGTGGGTGTACAAACGGCCTATGCTTGACAGGGCTTTTTGACAGTTGGTATAACAGCCTGGGTCTGAGGGGCTTTTTTGGAGCGAGCGAGAGGGACTGATGAAATGGTATCGGGTCACCCTAGTTAGGCCGTAAGGCAAGTTATAGATGTCGAGAGGGATCGACAAAGGGAGGGGTGTACACAGATGCTTGCATATCGGCAAGTCGAGGGGATGTGAGGACGATGAACAAGTCTGAGCTTATTGACGCAGTGGCTGAGAAAGCGGATATTTCGAAGGCGGCTGCTGCGCGCGCAGTTGATGCAGTGTTTGAAGTTGTGGCTCAATCTCTTAAAGACGGAGAATCGGTAACCTTGCTGGGTTTCGGGACATTCACCGTGCGAGAGAGAGCAGCACGCAGTGGACGTAATCCACGTACGGGCGAGACAATACAAATTAATGCATCGGTTTTGCCAGTGTTTAAGCCGGGGAAGGCGTTAAGGGAGGTAGTGAATTAGCTGTGTATGCGGCGCCTCGCCGATGGCGACCTTTTGTCTTCCGGGTGCTTAGCTCAGCTGGGAGAGCGTCGCACTTACAAGGCGAAGGTCGGGGGTTCAAGCCCCTCAGCACCCACCAGTTGC
>JAGTVB010000331.1 GCA_018224385.1 Gammaproteobacteria bacterium | reverse complement strand
TCGGGGAAGACCAAATCCGGAGCGCCGAGGTCGATCCGAGTCGACGGCCGGAAACATTGACACTCGCACAGTTTGCCGCGCTGGCCAACCAGCTGGCCCGGTCTGACACTTGAGAGGTTGCCTGCAGCAGGCGCAGTCTGTTTATTTACAAGCCCTGAGGAGTCTATGACATCGCCCCACTCCCGTGAAACAATGCCTGAGCAACAGACGCCGTTGCCACGGCACATGCCCGCAGACTATGCGCCTGCAGCGGATCTGCTCGCCGATCGGGTGCTTATCATTACCGGCGCGGGGGATGGCCTCGGAAAAGCGGCTGCGCTTGCCTGCGCCGCGCACGGGGCAACACTCATCTTGCTCGGGCGCACAGTGCCTAAGCTCGAGGCAGTCTATGACAGGATTGTGGCCGCAGGCCACGCCGACCCCGCCATTTATCCTATGGATCTGCTCGGAGCGAGCCCCGGCGACCACGAAGAGTTGGCGGAGCGCGTAGCCGGCGAGTTCGGCCGCATCGATGGGCTGCTGCACAATGCCGCGCGGCTGGGGACGCTCACGCCCATCGACTACTATGACCCAAAGCTATGGCTGGAGACCCTACAAATCAACTTGAATGCCGCGTTCTTCCTTACTCGCGCCTGTCTGCCGCTGATGAAAAAGTCGCCCGATGCGTCCATCGTCTTCACCTCGGACGCCGTTGGCCGACAGGGACGTGCTTACTGGGGCGCCTATGGCGTTTCCAAATTCGGTATCGAAGGCTTGATGCAGATCCTGGCGCAGGAGCTCGACGCATTCCCATCCATGCGGGTCAACAGCCTCGATCCAGGTCCCGTTCGGACCCGCCTGCGCGCCGCCGCCTATCCCGGAGAGGACCCGCATACACTGCCGGAGCCGGAAACCTTAATGGCAATCTATCTGTTCTTGCTTGGCCCCGATAGCCGCGGCATCAGTGGTGAGGTTTTTGCTGCACGCCGAGGTGCCGTCAATGGATAGGCAGCGCACCGGGCGCTTCATTGAGCAAAGCTGGAACGACTCCATTCTTCCGGCGCTGATTGAGTATATCCGCATTCCCAACAAATCCCCCGCCTTCGACCCCCGCTGGCACGCCAACGGCTACATGGAAACCGCTGTAGCGCTCCTCGAGCAATGGTGCCGCCAGCACGCGCTGCCCGATATGACGGTGGAAGTGGCACGCTTGGAGGGCCGAACCCCGTTGCTCTTGATGGAGATACCTGGAGACCGGCAAGATGGGGTGTTGCTCTACGGCCATCTTGACAAACAGCCGGAGATGAGCGGCTGGAGACCAGGACTGGGACCCTGGCATCCGGTGCTCGAAGACGATCGGCTCTATGGACGTGGCGCGGGAGACGACGGCTACGCCGTGTTCGCCGCGGTGAGCGCCCTTCGCGCGCTGGCCGATCAAGCCATCCCCCATCGGCGCTGCTTGATCCTCATCGAGAGTTGTGAAGAAAGCGGCAGCTATGATCTGCCCTACTACATGGATCTGCTCGCCCAGCGGATCGGCGATCCGAGCCTCGTTATCTGTCTCGATTCCGGCTGCGGCAACTACGACCAACTCTGGTGCACCACGTCCCTTCGCGGATTGGCAGCCGGGGTGCTGAGCATCGACGTGTTGCGAGAAGGCGTCCATTCGGGAGATGCCAGCGGCATCGTCCCTTCGCCGTTTCGAGTGTTACGCCAGCTCCTGAGCCGCCTGGAAAAAGAGGAACACGGCGCCATCCTGCCGGGCGCGCTCCAGATGGTCATCCCGGAGGAGCGCATCGCCCAAGCGCAGCGTGCGGCGACGGTGCTCGCCGACGGCGTCTTTCAGAAATATCCCTTCGTGCCGGGAGCGCGACCGGTCGGTGGCAACGGAACTGAGCTGGTCCTCAATCGCACCTGGCGCCCGGCGTTGTCGGTCACTGGAGCAGCGGGACTGCCGGCACTCGCCGATGCCGGCAACGTCACCCTACCGCGCATCGCGGTCAAGCTGTCGTTGCGGCTGGCACCGACCTCCGACGCCGAGACTGCAACCCGCCACCTCAAGGAATTGCTGGAAGCCAACCCACCATACGGCGCTCATGTGGCCTTCGAGCCCGACCCACCGGCCAGCGGTTGGAATGCCCCCTCTTTGGCACCTTGGCTGGCAGCCGTGGCCGACGAGGCCTCTCGGGCTTACTTCGGGAAAGAGGCGATCTACATGGGGGAAGGCGGTACCATTCCCTTTATGGCGATGCTCGGGAAACGCTTTCCCGCATCTCAGTTCCTCATTACCGGCGTGCTCGGACCGGAATCCAACGCCCACGGCCCAAATGAATTTCTCCACCTCCCCACGGCGAAGAAGATCACCGGCTGTGTCGCTGACGTTTTAGCGTCTCATTACCACGCAACCGGAGGCATGAAACGATAATCTTTGGCTAACGAGATGCGGCTAGCGCTTGCGCGCGAGCGTCAGGCCATCGCCGATCGGCACGAGACTGATGCTGATTCGATCGTCGCAATGCAAGTATTCATTAAACGAGCGGATCGCGATCGTGTCTTCGGACTTGTCATCCGGATCGATAACGCTGCCGTTCCACAGGGTGTTGTCGATAGCCATGAGCCCGCCGACGCGGAGTAGCTTCAGGGTTTCCTCGAAATAGTCCTGATATTCCCGTTTGTCGGCATCGATAAAGGCAAAATCGAAGCTCGCCTCTTGCCCGTCGGCAAGCAGCGCCGCCAGGGTATCCATGGCCGGCGCAAGACGTAGATCGATACGATCCGCAACCCCTGCCGCATGCCAATAGCGCCGTGCGATGCGCGTCCACTCCTCACTCATATCGCAGGCAACCAACCGTCCGTCCGGGGGCAGAGCGCTGGCCATGCAAAGGGCGCTGTAGCCGGTATAAACTCCGATCTCCAGCACCCGCCGGGCACCCAGCAGATCCACCAGCAGTGCCATGAACTGGCCTTGCTCTGGTGCAATCTGCATTCGCGCCATAGAATCTTTCGCCGTTTCTTCCCGCAGCTGTCGCTGCAGCTCGGTCTCGCGTAGCGAGACCTCAAGAAGGTATCGGTAAAGCCGATCGGGCAGCATGAGCGTCTTGTTGGACATGAGATTTTCCCCTAGGACGAGTCAAAGGCTGTTCCAAAAACGCGGGCGCTTGGCATAGCGGCGTTTCTGAGCGGCGCAAAGTCCCGCTGCTCTACCCAGCCGCCGACACTCCGGGCTACTCGCCCCGCCAACGCGCCTCCTTGCCTTCGCGGGCTTGCGCCTTTTACGCTGCGGACATTCCTAAGTCGGGCCAAGGATCCGATTACTTGAGACCGTTTCGGCAGGACCGCTAAGTTCGTATCATGACCTCCTGCCACCGCCGTTGTCTGCGGCAAGAGTCCCCTTGCTTGCCCCCTGTGCGCCGGTACATTAACAGAGGATTTCGCCATGAGGGAACCGAAAAAAGTCGTGCTCGCGTATTCCGGAGGATTAGACACCTCCGTGATCTTAAAGTGGCTGCAACAAGAGCGCAGCAGTGAGGTGGTGACCTTTACCGCCGACATCGGCCAAGGCGAGGAACTCGAGCCCGCCCGGCGCAAGGCCGAAGCCCTCGGTGTGCAGGCGATGTACGTCGAGGATCTCACGGAAATCTTCGCTCGCAACTACATATTCCCGATGTTCCGGGCAAATACGCTCTATGAGGGAGAATACTTGCTTGGCACCTCCATTGCCCGTCCGCTCATTGCCAAGCGCTTGGTGGAGATTGCCCACGAAGTAGGCGCTGACGCCATCGCTCATGGCGCAACTGGCAAGGGCAACGATCAGGTTCGTTTTGAGCTTGGCGCCTATGCGCTCGATCCCTCGATTCAAGTGATCGCACCGTGGCGCGAGTGGGATCTGACCTCTCGCGAAAAACTTCTTGCCTATGCCGAACGCCACGGAATCCCGGTCGAGCATAAACGCCAAGGCGCCTCTCCTTATTCAATGGACGGCAATCTGCTGCACATCTCCTACGAGGGCGGGATACTGGAGGATCCCTGGGCGGAGCCGGATGAGAGCATGTGGCGCTGGACCCGCAGTCCAGAGCAGGCACCGGATCAGCCCCGTTATCTGGAGCTCGAGTACGAGTGCGGCGATGTCGTCGCAGTCGACGGCGAGCGTGCAACACCGGCCCAGGTGATGACCACGCTAAACCGCTTGGGTGCCGAAAACGGCATTGGCAGGCTTGACTTGGTGGAAAACCGTTATGTCGGTATGAAATCCCGCGGCTGCTATGAAACACCGGGAGGCACCATCCTGCTAAAGGCGCATCGCGCTATCGAGTCGATTACCCTGGACCGGGAAGTGGCACACTTGAAGGACGAGCTCATGCCCCGCTATGCCAGTCTCATCTATAACGGCTACTGGTGGAGCCCGGAGCGCGATCTGTTGCAAACCCTGATCGATGCCTCCCAGTCCTGCGTCAATGGCCGGGTTCGGCTGAAACTCTACAAGGGTACGGTCGCGGTGGTCGGCCGGGCCTCGGACAGCGACAGCCTTTTCGATCCCACGATCGCAACCTTCGAAGAAGACCGCGGCGCGTTCGACCAGGCCGACGCCGGGGGCTTCATCCGGCTCAACGCCCTGCGACTTCGGCTTGCAGCAAAACGCTCTGGAGCGAAGTCTGAGCGACCAGCAAACTGAGCAGCACCAGCAAGGTAAGATTGTCGCCAGCGACAACACCATCCCGGGGAAGCGAGTTCGCCGCCTCCAGAGCTAGCGGCCAGCGGCCGCTTGTGAAACGGTCAATGCGTGCTGCAACAACCACTCGTAGAGCAGCGGCGAGCCATAAGCCGCCTCCCAGGTCTCGGCGTGGCCGAGGCGGCGGTAGCGGGTATAAGTCACGTCGGCATTGCAGCGCACCAGTGCCGCAAACATCCCGTCAGATTCCGCCGCCGGCACCACCTGATCGGCAGCGCTGTGGAAGATCCAAATCGGCACGTTCTGGAGCCGGGCCGCCTGGGCCGGATCCGCGCGGCCACAGATGGGCGCAATTGCGGCGAAGCGCTCGGGCTGTGCGAGCGCCAATCGCCAGGCGCCCAGCCCGCCCAGGCTAAGCCCCGTAAGATAGACCCGCGCCTGGTCCACCCGCCAGGCGACGCACGCCTCATCGAGAACGGCGATCAGCGCTGCTTCTGACCACTCCTCACCGGCGGGACATTGGGGAGAGACGATGATGAACGGATCCAAGTACAGGGGCCGGAAGGCGCCGAGCACGAGCTTTGGAGGACCGTGCCGTCGCACCAGCGTAAGATCGTCGCCCCGTTCCCCGCTGCCGTGGAGAAAAAGCAATAACGGGTAGCGCTCAGCGCCGTGTTCATAACCCCCGGGCAGCGCCACGTCTACTCGGTAGGGTTCGGATTTCGACATCCGGTGGGCCACCGGCCGCTCGCCTGGGTGCATGTCAGAGATCTTTCTCCGCATACGCTCTCATGGCACGCTCAGCGAGAAACGCAATAGCAGCGTAGGTGATGAGAAACAAAAGAAACTCGATCAGCGGTTGAATGCCAAGCATATGCATCAGCTGCAGCCCGATATAGGCGGCCATCGCCGCCAGTACTCCGGGAACAAGGCGGATAATTTGGTTCACGTGTTTTTTCGCTCCGGTCGCATGTGGGGAAAGAGCAGCACGTCCCGTATCGATGGCTGATCGGTGAACAGCATGACCAGCCGATCGATGCCAATCCCCTCCCCTGCCGTTGGTGGCAATCCGTACTCCAAGGCCCGAATATAATCAGCGTCGTAGTGCATGGCCTCTTGATCCCCGGCCGCCTTGGCCGCCACCTGAGCGCGAAAACGCATTGCCTGCTCCTGCGGGTCGTTGAGCTCGGAGAAACCGTTGGCAATCTCCCGTCCACCGATGAACAGCTCGAAACGATCGGTCACGAATGGATCGGCTTCGTTCTGCCGTGCGAGCGGCGACACCTCCGTCGGATAGGCGGTAATGAATGTCGGGCTCATGAGCCTTGGCTCGACCGTCTTTTCGAACAGCTCCACCTGCAGCTTGCCGAGCCCGAAGTCGTCCCGTACCGGTATTTCCCATTGTCGAGCGATGTCGCGGAGCCGCTCGAGGCTCTCCAGCTCGGCGACGGTGAGATGGGCGTTGAACTGCCGAATAGCCTGCGTCACCGTGAGCCGCGGGAAAGGCGCCGCAAACTCTACTTCATCCCCCTGGTAGGAAAGGGTTGTGGTGCCGAGCAGCGTCTGCGCCATGCCCCGCAGCAGCACTTCCGTGAGATCCATGAGATCCCGGTAGTCCGCATAGGCCTGATAAAACTCCAGCATAGTAAATTCTGGGTTGTGTTGCGTCGAGAGGCCTTCGTTTCGGAAGTTGCGGTTGATCTCGTAGACGCTTTCGAAGCCCCCGACCACCAGGCGCTTCAAATAAAGCTCGGGCGCGATGCGCAGGAACAGATCCATCGCCAGCGCGTTGTGATGGGTCGTAAACGGCCGGGCAGCGGCACCTCCGGGTATGGCCTGCATCATCGGCGTCTCGACTTCCAGAAAGCCCCGAGCGTTGAAGAAACCGCGCAAATAATCGATGACAGCAGACCGCATCCGAAACACGCGGCGCGTGTCTTCGTTCACCATGAGGTCCAGGTAGCGCTGTCGGTAGCGTGTCTCCTGATCAGTGAGGCCGTGGAATTTCTCCGGCAAGGGGCGCAGCGCCTTGGTAAGCAACCGAACCTCGTCGACCCAGAGAGAGAGCTCTCCGGTCTTGGTCTTAAACAGCACCCCCTCAGCGCCGATGATGTCGCCAAGGTCCCAATGCTTGAACGCCTGGTAACGTCCCTCGGGGAGATCATCACGGCGCACATACAGCTGAATTCGTCCGGACATGTCCTGCAGATGGGCAAAGCTCGCTTTTCCCATCAGGCGCCGGGTCATCAGCCGCCCGGCCACGGCGGCCCGCACCCGTTCTGATTCCAGCACCTCACTCGCGCGCTGATCGTGCGCGCGGTGGAGATCGCCGGCGAGACTGTCGCGGCGAAAGTCGTTAGGGTAGGCACTGCCCTGCTGGCGCAGATCCGCCAGCTTTGCCTGACGTTGCGCGATCTGATCGTGTTCGTCCGGTTCAGGCATGAACGACATACTCCTGCATCGTGGCATCCATTGTAAACGATGTCGGTCCGGACTCTAGCCCAAGGTGCGATACAAGTTAAGACTGACCACCAACAAGCGTAGCCGGTTTACCCGATGCCGTCGCACGGGACACCACCGCCTCCGCGATGCTGTCCCGCGATATACAACAGTGCCCCTCGGTTTCCTGTAATCTTCTGAGGCGAGGCACGTTAGCGCACAGAGCAACTCATGAATGAGGTAACCACTCGAAAATCAGTGCTCGCTTGCCCGACCGAGGATCCGGGCCTTCAGGCGCCCGCAGGGATTCGATGTGCAGCCTGGTTCGCAGCGCTGATGTTTGTGAATCTCCCCGCCAGCACCGTTGCCCAATCACCCTGCACGGGGATTCACATGGAGGTTATGAATATTAGAAACAATACTGGAACTGTCGCCTGCGCGCTTTTCGAATCGCCAGCGGGTTTCCCCATCGAGTATCTGCGCTACGCAACCCATATCATGGTGATAAAAATTCGTGAAGCACAGGCGCGTTGCAGCTTTTTAGACATCCCGCCGGGAACGTATGCGATTGTCGCCATTCATGATGAAAATATGAACGGCAAGCTTGAGACCAACTGGCTGGGCATTCCCACGGAAGGCTACGGTTTTTCAAACGACCCAAGGGCCTTGCTTGGGGCGCCTTCGTTTTCTGCCGCCAGCTTTCAGTACGATGGGCAAAACCTAGAGCTGACCATCAGCTTGCATTACTGAGTGCTCGTTGTATGCCTGAATCTTAGAGCTGACAGTCATGAAATGGCCCCGATTGATCGACGGAGCGTCTAAACTCCGTAGGTAACCGCCTGGGCGGTGGGAGGACTCGAAGTCCAAGTGTCAACCGGGGCCACTGATAGCGCAAGCCGCTCGCACACAACATGCCTCGACAAGACGCCTCTGCGTATTCCCGTCTTGCAGCATCCGAAGCTTCACTGTTAGTCGTCTACGCTCCGGGATGCTCCCTGGCAAGCGCTTTGGTCTGGCCTGGCTCCGACACAGCTTGGAAACACCATGCATGCCGCCCTGAAAGTAACACGCTGGCAAACACACATTCCGCCCGAGGGGCAGCCATACGCCGGTTTGACGTAAGGCTTACCCACGAGCCCGACCCCACCAGTCAAGCGCAGTTATCCTATGGCGTTGCGCTTATTATTTATCCAAACCCTGCTGTTCCGCCTCGAACAAGAATCCCGCGAGCTCGTGATGACCTTCTTCGGTAGCGCATTGGGCAATTTCCATCCAGGGGGCGTTGCGATCAATGGCGGCAGCGGTCATGCTTGTATCCACCAGCTGCTTTCGCGCCGCCATGACATGATCCCGCGCGATGGAATCGATGTCCTCGAGTGAGGGCGGGGTTTCGCCTTCGATCCAGTCTCTCTCTTCATCTACAAAGCGCTCTTCATCGTTTCGTGATAGGTCGACCATCTCATTCGCTCCTTACTGTAAGGTTGCCGGTATCTCTAAGCCTCGGCGGTCGTCCGCAAACCGCTTAGAGGATGTTTTAGAACCTGATGCGCTTGGCCACAGCCGCGTTGCGCGCGGGCTCAGAGGCTGATGTACTGAACTGCCCTTAGCGCACACTCCGCATCCCCGCCACGGTGCGCCTCTGCGTCTGCCTGCGCTCGTCGAGGTTTTGAAACGCTTGCTTGGGTGACAAAGGGACCATTGCTCGTGGCGGACTTCGCCAAGCATGGTAAACGACCCGCTGCGTTTATGCTGCGCTTCAATCAAGGTTAGTTGACTGAAATCAAGGCGAAGAACTAATGGCGGCTTCATCGCGCGGGCCGATTCGCCCGCAACCCGGCCCACGGCTGCTTCTGAAAGCGGCGATTTACCCGTCACCAAGTTGGGCCACTCGATTGCGTAAGGCATTGGCTATGCGTTCGTGGGGGGGGCCGTCGCTGGATTCCCCGGCCAATTGCTGCGACGTGACAACCTTGCCGATGGTTATCCTGACTGTATGGCGCCGAGGCCAACGGTGCCCCCGGGGCAGCGCCTCATAGGTCCCCTGGATGCGCACAGGTACAACCGGCGCGTGCCCGGCCAGCACCAGCATACCGACGCCAGGCTGGAACCGCTGAAGCCTCCCATCTGCGGAGCGGCTCGCCTCGGGAAACCAAATCAGATTGTTGCCCCTCTGCAGCACGCTCACCCCCAGAGCCAGGTTGGACAGGGCGCCGTGGGCCGGATCCACCGGAATAACGCGCATAGCGCGGCTGAGCCAACGCATCGCCACGTTGCGGAACATGATCCCCGACCAGCCTGCCCAGTATGTGTTCGCCAGGTGCCAGGGCGGCAGGGAAGCGGCGAGGAGCGGCGCATCCAACAGGCTGAGATGGTTCGGGGTTAACACATACGGACCCTCCGCGGGCAAGTGCTCCATCCCTCGAACCTCCAGTTTCCACAGGCGCGGCGCAATGAGGCGGGTAATCTTGAACAAACCCTCTCCCGCCCATCGCGACCCGATTGTTCGGGGCGCGAGCCAGCGCCGTTGCTCCTCTTGCAAAAGCTCGTGCGGACGATGGCGGAGGCGTTCGACCAAATCCTCCGGGGTGACCGCTTGCTCAGCCTGACCCGATTCCGCCACTGCCTGCAGCAGATCCCGCACGGATTCAATGCGGCCAATGGCCTCCGCGCTCAAATCCGCGCCAGTCTGTTCGCGCAGCTCCAGGGTCAGCGTGACCCACTGCATCGAATCCACGGAGAGTTCATGCTGGATATCGGTGTCGGGCGCCAGGCGCTCATCCGAAAATCGTTTACACAGCCACTGCCATGCCTGGCTTGCAGCCGGATGCTCCAGAATAGCCCGCTCTTCCGCAGACCATCGGTCCAATGGAAGGGGGCCGCGTTGTTCTCCCCAGTGCTCCCCTTCGCTGCCGGCCTGCTCGTACCTTTGCTTCAGCTCGTGGCGCCGAAGCTTTCCCAGGCGCGTCTTGGGCAGCGGATCGAGCGTGAGGCGATAGGAGCCGATACGGTGATGAGTCGGCAGCCGGCGCGCATGCAGCCGGAGATCCTTTCCCACGCGCTCCCGCAGATCGGGCAGTGACTCCTTCGCCGTTGCCTCGGGGACGACCAGTGCTGCCAGGCCGTCGTTGTGCTGGAGCACCCCAACTTCCTTTATGCTCGCGCCGGCGCCCAATACCTCCTCGACATAATCCGGGCGGATGTTTTCGCCACCGCTCAGGACGATCGTGGCGGAGCGGCGCCCCACCACATACAACAGCCCGTCGGCCATGTAGCCGAGATCCCCGGTGCGAAAAAAACCGTCTTCGATGAACGCGTTGCGGCTGGCTTCGGGAAGGTTAAGATAGCCCGCGAAGACATTGGGTCCGTTCGCCAAGATCTCGCCGTGTTCGAAGCCCGGCTCAGGCGAAGCGATGCGCAGCCGGACGCCTAGATCGGCAGCGCACACGTCTGAACTCCAGTCACGAGATTCC
>JAGTVB010000330.1 GCA_018224385.1 Gammaproteobacteria bacterium | reverse complement strand
TCCGGCCGGTGGCGCTCGCTCTCGATGCAGCGTTACCCTGCGCCAGGTAACGCCCGAGTGCGTCGTCTTACCCCGCAGTGGGACTCAAGGAACCTCCCAGAAGCCAGGCCATGAACTATTGCAGCAACTGCGGCAGCCAAGTCGTCTTGCGCACGCCCTTTGGCGATGATCGACCCCGGTATATTTGCGATGTCTGCCATACCACACACTACCAAAACCCCAGGGTAGTGACCGGCTGTATTCCGCAGTGGAAGGATCAGATTCTACTTTGCCGCCGCGCCATTGAGCCTCGTTACGGACTGTGGACGCTACCCGCAGGCTTCTTGGAAAACGGCGAGACCACCGCCCAAGCGGCAGCTCGAGAGACGCTGGAGGAAGCCAACGCGCGGGTTGTTATCGATGCGCCCTTTTCATTGCTCGACATTCCCCGCATCAATCAGGTTTACGTCATGTTTCGCGCGCGTCTGCTTGACCTTGATTATGCCCCGGGCAGCGAAAGCCTCGAGGTTGAGCTTTTTCGAGAAGCAGAGATCCCTTGGGACACGCTGGCGTTCCCTGCCATAGAGCAAACCCTCGTGCTCTTTTTCGAGGATCGGCGGCTGGGATCATTTCGCATGCATAACGAAACCGTATGGCGCCAGCCCGGGGAACCGCGCCGGTAATCGTTCAGGAACGAAAGTCCTTGGTGCTTCAACCGATCTTAGTTGACTTCAATGGGACAGGATGTCTCAGAACGTTAAAGCCCGAAGAATTTGCTCTTCATGTAAGGCCGCCGATCATTGCGGATCTCATCTCATCGAGCTATCGTGCAAAATTGCTACAGACCAAGCCGGGCCACTTGGAAAACGATCGGCATCCTGGTGGGGGAAAAGCAAATGCATAAAGTTTCCCGCAGCGAACAGCAACTGGAAATGGGATGGGGCAAGCCGATGAGTCGGGGATTACTGCGTATTGTGATTACGGCTCTAATCGTCGCGAGCGCATGCTTTGCGTCTACTTTGGCGTCGGCGAAGGACGAGATCCTGGTGGGCGCATCCGTGGCCTTAACCGGCAAATACTCCCGTACAGGGCAGGAACAGCTCAACGGGTACAATATGTGGGTAGACGAGGTGAACGCCCGCGGCGGGCTGCTGGACAGGAAAGTAAAGCTCATCCACTACGACGACGAATCCAAGCCGGACACTGGGGCCAAGCTGTACGAAAAGCTGATCACCGGCGACAAGGTGGATCTGCTACTGGGACCCTACTCCTCTGGCGTGACTCTCGCCGCCAGCACCACCGCGGAGAAGCACAACTTCCCAATGGTCTCCCCTGGGGCGGCCAGCAGCAAGATTTGGGCCCGAGGCTACAAAAACGTGTTCGGCCTGTACACACCGGCGGAGATCTACATGGACCAGATCCTGGAGCTGGCCCAGGCCAAGGGACTAAAGAAGGTGGCCCTGATCCACGAGGACACCGCCTTCCCTCGGGATGTGGCCAAAGCGGTGAAAGCCAAGGTGGCGGCCCTCGGCATGGAACTGGTATTCGAAGAGAAGTATAGCAAGGCCTCCACCGACTTCGCCGCCATGCTGGTCAAGCTCAAGGCCAAGAGCCCGCAGGTGATCGTTGGGGGCTCCTACCTACCGGACTCCACCGCCTTCGTGCGCCAGGCCAAGGAATACCGATTCAATCCCAAGATCATGGCCTTCGCCGTGGGCCCGGGGTTGCCGGATTTCGGCGCGAACCTGGGATCGGACGCCGAGGGCGTCATGGGCAATACCCAGTGGGAGGCAAGTCTAAAGCTACCGGGCGCTAAGGCATTCGCTGAGCGTTACGAACAACGCTTCGGCCAGGCACCGGGCTACCACGCCGCTGGAGGTTATGGGGGCGGGCAGGTGCTGGAGGCGGCGGTCAACAAGGCCGGCTCCCTGGACAAGGATGCCCTGCGCAAGGCTCTGTCGGCACTGGAAATCACCACTATCTTTGGTCGCTACCAGGTGGACGCGACCGGTAAGCAGGTGGGCAAGCCCGGCTACACCATCCAATGGATCGGCGGGGAGCGCCACATCGTGCTTCCGCAGGAAAACAGCACCCACGCGGTGGTGTATCCGTTCAAACCCTGGAAAGGTCGCTAGTCAACCACCCGACTCGCGCGCAGGTTGTGCTTGGGCGTGACACCTCCGATGGCCCTGCTTTTAACATTTTGCATGGTGAAGCGGGGCTTCTTCAAGGTCCCCAAGCGAACCGCTGGTGACACGAACATGGTGAACAGGTTCACCGGAGGCTGCTGAGGTATCCGGTGTCGTGGAGCAGACGGTGATGGTTCGCCTCGCAAACTCGACAGTGCCCTACGGTGAGTACTTTCAAAATCTCTGATCCTGGGAACCGCCGAAACGCTGATAAGACATCGTGGATCTGCTGCAACCGGCTATCTTGCTCCAGCTCGCCATCGGTGGGCTTTTGGCCGGCGCCTTGTATGCTCTGCTGGCCAGCGGACTGAACCTGGTGTTCGGGGTGATGCGCGTCATCAACTTGGCCCACGGCGAGCTGATGATCGCCGGGGCCTTTCTGGCCTGGCTGCTCTACAGCCTGCTGGGACTGCACCCGCTGCTCGCCCTGCCGGTGGCGATGGTCGTGCTGTATATCCTAGGTTTCTATTTGCAGCGCCTGCTGATTGAGCGCATCGTCGGACGGGACGAGCTCACCTCCCTGCTGGTGACCTACGGGCTGTCCATCATCCTGATGAACGTCGGGCTGCTGGTGTTCTCTGCGGACTTCAGGGCGGTCCCGGCCCTGCAGGGTGCAGTCTACCTGGAAGATCTCGACCTTGTCCTCTCCAAGCCGCGGGCGGTGGCCGGTATTGTGTCTATCGTCCTGACGGCAGGCGTCTATTGGTTCCTCAAGCACAGCCGCACCGGCAAGGCCATCCGCGCCGTTTCCGAACACGCGGAGGTGGCCATGATCTGCGGCATCGATGTGACCCGCATCCGCATGGTCACCTTCGGGTTGGCCGCCGCCATGGCCGGCGCCGCGGGCGTGATGCTGACCACCATCTACTCTTTTTCCCCCGAAACCGGGGCGGATTTTGTGCTCAAATGCTTCGCCATCATCGTTATCGGAGGCATGGGCAACTTCGTTGGGGCGCTGCTCGGGGGACTGCTGTTGGGATTGGCGGAGGCCTTCGTCAGTGGTTTCCTTAGCACCCAGTGGGCGGAGGCGGTGGCGTACCTGCTCTTGGTGCTGGTATTGATTCTGCGGCCAGCCGGCCTCCTGGGGAAGGCCGATGCGGCTTGACCTGAGCCTCGGCCTCATTCTCGTCCTCCTGGCGGCCCTGGCGCCGGTAGCCACCAACGACTACCAGCTCAGCTTCCTGCTGCAACTATTATTGATGGTCGCCCTGGCCCAGTCCTGGAACCTGATCTCCGGCATGACCGGTTATGTCTCCTTTGGTCACGCGGTGTTCTTCGGCGTTGGAGCCTACACTGGGGCGCTGTTGCTGGTCGCTGGCCACAGCTGGTGGGCCGCGGTTGGCTGGGCGGCGCTGATAGCCACCGCATTGGCCCTGCCCATCGGGCTGCTCACCCTGCGGCTGCACGGCCCCTACTTCGCCATCGCCATGCTGGGCTTAAACGAGGTGGGCCGCACAGTGGCCACCCTATGGGTCGATCTTACCGAGGGCGGTGACGGTATTGCCCTGTCCCCCGCCCTGCTGCCCGCCCTCGAGACCAACTACTACGCTACGTTGTTTCTGGCGGTACTGGCCACCCTGGCAATCGGAGTTGTGCTCGGCACTCGCTTCGGCCTGGAGCTCCAGGCCATCCGCGAGGACGAGGGGGCAGCGGAGATGGTAGGGGTCAATACCACCCGCGACAAGGTCATCGCATTCGCGGCCAGCGCGGTCATCCCCGGTGCGGCAGGCGCTGTGTACGCCTACTACACCAGCTTCATCGATCCCCTATCGGTGTTTCTGCCGGCGTTAAATATCCAGATGGTGGCCATGGTGCTGCTCGGCGGTCGCGGCACTCTATGGGGGCCGGTGATCGGGGTGGTCATCGTCATGTCGGTGCGGGAGCTGACCTGGGCCGAGTTCCCCACCTTGCACCTGGCCCTGCTTGGGGCGCTGATGATTCTCGTCATTCTGTTCTTGCCAGAGGGCATTCTGTCCGTGCTGCGCAAGCGCAGAGGCCCCGGCAGCACCCGGCTCGCCGAGGAGTGCCGGCAGCAGGGAGAATGATGGTTGAACATTTGCACGGCAGCCATTGCACGTGGTTGACGACATCATCCTGGAGACCCGCGGTCTGCGCCGCGACTTCGGCGGCGTGCAAGCCCTGCGTGGGGTAAACCTGCAGGTGCACCGCACCTCTATCACCGGGCTGATCGGCCCCAACGGCTCGGGCAAAACCACCTTGTTTCAAGTGGTCTCCGGCATGGATCGAGGCGGCAACGGCAAGGTACTGTTTAACGATCAGCCGATCCTCGGCCTGCGGCCCTGGCAGATCTATCGCCTCGGCCTGGCCCGGACCTTCCAGCTCAGCCGCGTGTTCCCCGGGCTCACGGTGCTGCAAAACCTGCTGGTGGCGGGCCGTCCCGGTGACCGAGGGGCGCGGAAGCGGGCCCTGGGCCTGATCGGGCGGGTGAAGCTGTGCGAGCACGTGAATGCGCTCGGCAGCGAGCTCTCCTACGGCCAGCAGAGGCTCGTGGAATTCCTGCGGGTGCTGATGTGCAACCCGGCCCTGATCCTACTCGACGAACCGGCCGCAGGGGTCAACCCCACCCTGCGCCACATCCTGTGGGAGCTCGTGCGCCATATCAACGGCCTGGGCACCAGCGTGCTGATCATCGAGCATAACATGAACGTGATCGCTGACCTATGCGACCCGGTATACGTGCTCAACGAGGGTGAAATCATCGCCCAAGGCGACTTTGATACGGTGCGCGCAGACCCGAGGGTGCTAGAGGCCTACTTCGGTCGTACCCAACGTTCCGGAGGAACCACCTCATGAGTGCACCGCCGTTGCTGCGTGTGAGCAGCCTGGATGCCGCCTACGGACCGGTGCAGGCCCTGTTCGGCATCGACATGATGATAAGGCCGGGAGAGATTGTGGCCCTCATTGGTCCCAACGGCGCCGGCAAGTCCACCGTGATCAAGACTATCATCGGCCTAGTCAAAGTTATCAGCGGCAGCATCGAGCTCGCGGGGACTGACATCACTGGCATCCCTACCCACGAGGCGCCCGTACGAGGCATCGGTTACGTCCCCCAGGGCCGTATCGTATTCGCCCGCATGACGGTGCGCGAGAACCTGGAGATGGGCGCCTTTCTGCAGAAAGACGCGCGCAGACGCAAGCAGATGGTGGAGTCGGTACTGGAACAGTTTCCGCGCCTGGAAGAGCGCGAGCGAACTGCGGCCGGCAGGCTCAGCGGCGGCGAGCAGCAGATGCTGGCCATCGGCCGCGCCCTGATGATGACTCCCCAGCTGGTTATGCTGGACGAACCTTCCCTTGGCCTCTCTCCGAAGTACATGGATATCATTTTCGAGAAGCTGCTGTCGCTGCGCGACCAGGGTCACACCTTACTGATGGTGGAACAAAACGCCGCCCGCGCCCTGGAGGTGGCCGACCGCGGCTACGTTCTGGAGTTGGGGCGCAACCGATTTTCTGACACTGGCGCGGCGCTGCTAAACAACGAGGATGTGCGTCGGATGTATCTGGGGGGGTGAGGAGGGGGCTAACGTCCGCCGGCCATTCGCAGCGCGACGGACCGAGCAACCCCCCGATCGCAATCACCACACACCATTCACCACCGTGCCCTCGCTACCGCCGCAAGGAGATGACGCTCGGTGCGGTATGGAGGTGCGTGCAGGTCTGCGCCATGACCCGATCGACTGTCGGAAGATGGACCAGCTCGATGAGTAAGAGGTTGAGCTCGAGCATGTCGCCCAACGTGCTATCCGCAGCCTGCACGGCCGCTTGCAAGTTGTCGAACACACAGCGGATCTCGGTCTATGAAGCGTTCCATCAGTTTTAAGATATCGGGGACGAGCACATCTGAAACTATCGCTTAGAGCAAACCAACGCCCGACTCATGGGTTTCGACGTAAGCGTTCCGTGCGCTCACCGCCCACTCTTATGCACGTCGAGCTTCAGTCCTCCATGGTCTTAGGGGAACTCAGACAAGAAAGCACCTCGGCTTTGGTTTCTTGGTTGCGGCGCTCGAACTGGATGCTCGTTGGGAACCACCGGGTAGCCTGCCTGTCGGGTCGGCTACCCCATTGACACGACAGAGTGCGAGCGATCACCTGCGGTATGGCATAAGTCGGGCAGTAACGCGAACAATGTATTCTACTGGCCCTTGAACTCCGGTGCCCGCTTTTCCTTGAAGGCCGTAATACCCTCGCGGTAGTCCGCACTTTGATACACGCGTCTGCGGGTAGCCTCTATCTCCTCGAAGGCTTCGACCGGCATTAGGTGTCCTTGGGTCAGAAACCGTAGCTGCGCTTTGATAACTTGAACCGCAAGAGGTGAGTTTCTGCAAATCCTTGAGGCCAGCTCATAGGTAAAGGTATCCACCTCGTCTCGCGAGACCAAGTGATTGAGAATACCGACCCGCAAGGCATCCTCAGCCGGCACCGGCTGCGCTGTGAACAACATTTCCTTGACCTTGTGCAATCCCATTACTCGAATAAAATGATTGAGTCCGGACGCATTATAGGGAATGCCTAGTTTTGCTGGTGTCATGGTAAAAGAGACAGTATTTGTCCCTATCAAAATATCGCATGAAAGCGCGAGATCACAGCCACCACCCCAAACGCCGCCTTCAATCAGCGCAATAACGGGTGCTGGGAAAGCGATTACTTGCCGCAATAGCTGTTCAAACGGTATCGTATAGCCAAGGGGATCGTCGCCTGCTAGTGGAAGCTCGTTAACGTCATGGCCAGCGCACCACACTTTGGCTCCGGGCATCGCCCTTAAAACCACCGCCTTTGCCTTTGCGCGTTCAAACTCATGCAGAGCCTGTATGGTTTGCGTAATCAATTCCCTGTTCAAGCAATTCAATTTTTCATGATGGTTTAATGTGATCGTACCAATCGATTTCTCAAGCTTTGAAACGACGAGTGCCACTTTGGAACTCTCCATAACATAACGACATTAGCGCGATATCAGCTTTGAATAAATGAATAATCTTAAAACCAATATGGCACGTTGACCATGTCTAAGGTCAATAAGGTCAAACATATCTGACCAGAGAATGGCGATGATGAAGCTTGAATCCACGATACCAGCGGGCGTAATCGGTCTTCCGCGCCCCACCTAAGCCGCGAGCGGCAGCCGGGGACAAGGCTGACCTGGGGGGACATGGGATATCCACCGTTCGGTTTCTCTGCAGCTACCGTGGACGGTGAATTCGTGCCACTGGCCGCTGATGTGAATGCAGCGCAAGTCGAGCATGGCCTGCGCGCCCTCGAGGCTCCAGCGCATGCCAGCGCGTTCCATGCGGTCTTTAACGAGATGCCGACACGCCCCCTCAATGACGCCGGTGGCGATCGGGTAGCCCTCGGCCAGCTACTCATCATAGCGCATTCGATCTTGGTTGGCCTCGAAATCACTGCAGATTTTGTCGAGCTTCTCGGGTTACTTGCCGCTTAAGCCGGCAGCAGCGCCCATCCGGTGAAGTGGCGTTTCACGAGCCCCCGATGCTCGCATCAAGCTCAAGCGCCTCTATCCATCACTTCAGCAGGGGTAATGCACGAGCCACTGTATGTATCTCGACTCGAAGGTTGCGAAGTAGCCGTAGCAAGCTACCCGAGAGCAAGGCGAACGACGCACGCCGCCACGATCGCTATCCGATAGGTAGACGAGGAGCGAGCACCACCGAGCGCCGCTATCGGAAGGTACCGACGGTTTATTCATGAGTGCTCGGTGCAAGCGCATTACGGACCCAGTAGCTGCCCCCCGTCGACGTAGATCACGTCACCGGTGGTATAGGCGGCGTCCCGGAGCAGAAAGACGACGGCTCTTGCCACATCCTCCGGCATTCCTTGGCGCCTGAGGGGGGTGCGCGATAGGATCCGCTGCCTGCTCAGTTCGTCCAATCCACGCTCCGGCCAGAGGACGGCACCCGGAGCCACCGAATTGACGCGCACCTCGGGCCCAAGATCCCGCGCGAGGCTCTTGGTCAACATGATCAGCCCCGCCTTGGCGGCACAATACACGGCATGCTGTTTGAGCGGCCGGACGCCATGAATATCGCTGATGTTGACGACGGCGCCGCGGCAAGCAGCAAGGTGCGGAGCGGCCGCTTGCGTCAAGAATAAGGGCGCTTTGAGATTGGCGCCGATGAGATCATCCCAGACTGCCTCGGTGATGGATCCAATGGCCGTCGGATAAAAAGTCGAGGCATTGTTGACCAATGCATCTAACCGGCCGAAGGCGGTCATCACGCGTTCGACCAATCGTGGGAGGAGCTTGATGACGAGCAGGTCGCACTGAAACAGATGTACAGAACGCGGGCGTTGCATGTTAAGCTCATCCCGCAAGGCTTCGGCAGCGGTTCGGGAATTGCGATAGGTAAGGGCGATACTCATGCCTTCGGCGTGCAGGGCCCGGACGATAACAGCGCCGATGCGCTGAGCACCCCCTGTGACGAGGGCCACCTTTCCCTGTAACGTCAGGTTGTTTGTTTGCATCTCGTGTCTCCATGGCCCGATGAAAAGCGTTAACTGTAAACAAACCCGCAACGACGCGCACCCAAGAAGCCTATCAGGGCTTGCGGCTTCTAATCCTTGCGCCTTGGAATTAAGTTTACCCACCCCCGATGAGCACGCGCGCGCACGCAGCCATAAGCTTGTGCTGCAGCTTCAACACGAAATTGCACGTGACGGTCCGATGCCCTTCTCGCGCTACATGGACCGGGTGCTTTACACTCCTGAGCTGGGGTATTACTGCAGCGACACATCGAAATTTGGTGGCACCGGCGATTTCCTGACCGCGCCGGAAATCTCGCCGCTTTTTGGCCGCTGCCTTGCGCAGTCGATCACCGCTGTGTTGCGTGAACTCAACGCCGACGAAGTGCTCGAGGTAGGTGCCGGCTCTGGAGTCATGGCAGCGGACCTGCTCGCGGCGCTCGAAAAAGGCGGGCGCCCAGTGCGGCGTTACACCATCGTGGAACCGAGTCCCGCGCTGCGCCAGGCGCAAGAGAACACCCTCGCAGCTCGTGTACCCGCGCTGGCGGAACGGGCGTCGTGGCGTGACCGCTTACCGACACCCGGTTTTCGAGGAGTAATACTAGCCAACGAAGTACTGGATGCCATGCCTGCCAGCCGGTTTCGAATCATGCAAGATGGCGTGCAGGAGTGGCATGTGGGATGGGAATCAGAACGACTGGCGTGGATGCTTGCCCGCCCTGCCGATCCCTTGCTCGAGCAAACCGTAGCGGCCATCCAACGCGACCTCGACGAACCGCTCCCGCAAGGTTACGACTCCGAAGTCAATCTCCGGCATACCCCTTGGGTGCAAGCGCTGGGGCAGCATCTTAGCGCCGGTCTCATCCTGTTGATCGATTACGGTTACGGCCGCCGCGAATACTATCATCCGCAGCGAAACACCGGCACCCTCGTCTGCTACTACCGGCACCGCGCTCACGACAATCCGTTGTTACTCCCAGGACTGCAGGATCTCAGCGTTCACGTGGATTTCACCACCATCGCCGACGCCGCTGCAGCAGCCGGCCTAGAGATTGCTGGGTTTACCAACCAAGCAAGCTTTCTGCTCAGCACCGGCCTGACCGAGTTTCTGGCGGAGGCCAGCACGGATTGCGCGGAGTATTACATAGGTGTGCGCCAGGCCAAGCAGTTGATTTTGCCGGGGGAGATGGGAGAACTGATCAAAGTCATGGCCTTGACGCGGGGGCTCTCGGGGCCCCTTCCCGGCTTTGAGCAGTGTGATCTCAGAAACCGGCTCTAGGGGAGAAGGGAGAATGGCCAAGCGAGGGCCTTGAAAAAATGTGCAGACGAACGCGCTAACAGACGGCTGAGCACCTCTCGGTGCCCGTCACCTTCACCAACCGCCGTCAGGGAGGTTTGCTGGGTTGGACCTATCGCAAGTCATTGTACTCGCTATTCTTCAGGGGCTTACGGAGTTTTTACCGATCTCCAGTTCGGCACATCTTATCTTGGTGCCCAAACTGGTGGGGTGGACCGATCAAGGCCTGGGATTCGACGTGGCCGTGCACCTGGGCACGTTGACGGCTGTGGTAGCCTATTTTTGGGCTGACTTAACGAAGTTGGCCCATTCATGGTGGCATTCCCTACGGTCCGGGCGCGAAACTTCCGAGAGTCGGCTGGCCTGGGGTGTGCTTCTGGGAACAGTCCCGGTAGGCTTGGGCGGTTTATTGTTGCGCAGCCTGGGCGCCGAAGACGCGTTGCGCTCACCGATGATCATCGCCGGGGCCACTATCGGCTTCGGGCTGCTCCTATGGTGGGCGGATTGGCGGGGCAAACAGCACCGGTTCGAAGAGAGCCTGGGCTGGCGGGAAATCTTGTTTATCGGCTTTGCCCAAGCGCTGGCGCTCATTCCAGGCACATCCCGTTCAGGTATCACCCTGACTGCCGGCCTCGCACTGGGACTCCAACGTAAATCGGCCGCGCGGTTTTCCTTTCTGTTGTCAATCCCGGTGATTGTGCTTGCGGGCCTTCTCACGGGTGTCGAGGCATGGCAGGGCAAGGAAGTGGTCGATTGGACCGCATTGACGGTAGGCACGGTTGTGGCTGCCATCAGCGCTTACCTTTGTATCCATTACTTCCTGCGCCTGCTGGAACAACTCGGCTTGATGCCCTTTGTCCTCTATCGGCTGGCGCTCGGCGCCGTGCTGCTCGTTCTGTTTCGCTAGTTCGCTCGGGGCACCATCACACACCGGGAGGGTGAAAACGGGCCATCCGTCATGCACTAACGGTTTACACGTCAATCGCGTCCGGCCGTGCACCGCAGCGAACTGTACAAGCGATTTCCTCCCCCTACTCCGAGATATCTAGGAACGACCGCGTCAATGCTGCTCGGCTTAATTGCCAGGGCCTGCAAACCGTTCTCTCGGCAAGTGCCAGGCAGTTGCAGGTAGAGATACTCATCCCAGGTGAAGGGCCGACCGGGAAGCCTTTGCAGCACTCGTGCGTGAAATCTCGACAGCGAGTCGTTGAGGGGCAGAATATATCGGCGCCGACCCGTCACCTGGGCGGTGTAACGTACCAGTTCAATCAGGCGATAGGTACTCGGCCCGCACAGATCATAGGCGTTGCCGAAGGTAGCGCGATTTTCGAGCGCCTTTAGCAAAGCCTGCACCACATCGTTGACCCAGACCGGCGCTAGCTTAGCCTGGGGACAAGCCAGTGGCAAAGCCACGGGAATTCGCGCTAACAGACGCGCGAAGCGATTAAACAACTCATCCTCGGGGCCAAAAATAGGTGCCGGCCGAAATATCGTGACAGCGACTGCCGGCCCCTCCTGCCCGGCGGCACTGCGAAGAGCAGCTTCCCCCTCGCCTTTACCGCGTAGGTATCGACTTGGCGCTTCCGGAGAGGCATTGAGAGCGCTGAGGTGCAGCAGACGAGGAATGCCTTCCGTACGACAAATCTCGGCCACGCGGCGTGGCAATTCGACATGGAGGGCTTGCAAGTCCTCACCCGATTCTGTCCGTGCGGCGTGCCTACCGACGAGATTCATGACCGCATTGCACTGGTGCAGCTCGGCACGGAGTTCAGCATCCGAATGCACGTTGGCCTGAATCAGCGATACTCCGGGAAGCACCAGGAGATCGCGATGACGCTCGCGATGCCGTGTCAGCACCCGAACCCGAAAGCCACGCTGGGCAAGGGCAGGCACAAGATGCTGCCCCAGGAAACCTGTGCCTCCCAGCACACAGATGCTCTCTATCCCCTGATTCATCATCACACATCTTTGCAGATTTTAACGGCCGGTGGATTCTGGCGAAGTCGTCAGAGTTGGTCAACCAATGCTGCGTCCGGCGCGGCCGCGCGGCGCCAGAAGACTCTGCCTGGTTCGCCATTGACAAGATTGACCTGCGCACAAGGCCTCTGCAAGTGTATGATCAGGGCTGCAGGATCATCGGCGGCGACGGCGGCGCGCTTCGGCCGTCAGTAGCGAAGGCGAAAAATGGTAGGAACGCCGGACTTTTTACTGGTTATCGATACGATTGATATGAATGTGAAAGGGCAATGGCTGGATAATATCCAATGGACCAAAGAGGGTTTGGTGCCCGTCATCGTACAGGAGGGCAATCACGGCGACGTGCTGATGGTGGCATGGATGAATCGCGAGGCACTTGATCTGACGGTGAAGGAAAAACGGGTGGTTTTTTGGTCCCGTTCACGACAGCGTTTATGGCGAAAAGGTGAGGAGTCCGGTAACGTACAGCAGGTGCAAGAAATAAGGCTCGACTGTGATGGCGATGCCCTGCTAGTTCGAGTTGAACAAAAGGGCGGAATCGCCTGTCATACAGGACGGCGAAGCTGTTTCTATCGGGCACTCCAACAGGGGCGCTGGACGACCGTGGAACCGGTGCTCAAGGATCCGAAAATGCTCTATGGCGACCGACCTCCTGCATCGAAATAACTCACATGCGTTGCATAGGTAGGTCCCTGTCCTCGTCCCGAACAGCACCGAACGCCGGTGTAAATGCGACATAGGCGCTATTCAGTGACACCTACGAGCGATGTACTCAGTGCGCTAGCGCGTGTGCTTGAATCGCGGAAGGCGGCCGATCCTCACACCTCCTATGTGAGCACGCTCTACGCCAAAGGCCTCGACGCCATTTTGAAAAAGATCGGCGAGGAAACAGCAGAGCTAATTATCGCCGCCAAGGGGTGTGAACGCGATGCCCTTATTCACGAAGCCGCCGATCTCTGGTTTCACACCTTGGTGCTGCTTGCCGCAAAGGGATTCGGTCCTGAGGATGTGATTGCAGAGCTTGACCGGCGCTTCGGTCTCTCCGGCCTAGCCGAGAAGGCAGCTCGCAGCGAGGGCAAACGATCCTAGACCCGCTGCCGACAGCGGACCTTGAACTACTCATCACGCCTTGACGGCAAGGATGAATCGAGGCTCAATGCGTCACAGCGACAGGGCAAAGGCCGCAGCGATTTAGACGGAGGTGCACATATGGGTATCAGCATTTGGCAACTGCTTATTGTCTTGGTGATCATACTGCTACTCTTTGGGACCAAGAAACTACGTAACGTTGGAGCCGATTTAGGATCGGCGATAAAACACTTTCGATCGGCAGTCAAGGAGCCAGACGAAAATCAGGATGCGAGCGATCCTCGGAAGTTGGAGGACCGTCCGGCTGGCACCGTTATCGAAGGCGAAGTTGCCAAGGAATCGGCGCATACCCCTCGAAAAGAGGAAAAAGTGTGAAGTCATGGTGTCCAGAAGCATCGGAATCGGCGTTTCGCCCCGCTCAAGGCACCTCAGAGTTGATGGCCGCGTAATAACTCCCGGTGCGTACTCTCTAGTGCAGGCGCATGTTTGACATCGGCTTTTGGGAACTTGCCTTCATCGGAGTCATCGCCCTGCTGGTCTTCGGACCCGAGCGGCTCCCGGAGGTTGCTCGCACGGCGGGTCTCTGGGTCAACCGCGTTCGGCGCTTCATCGCGAGTGTCAAACGCGACGTTGAGCAGGAACTTAGGACGGAGGAGCTCAAGCGCATCCTCAAGCAACCGAACCCTCTTAATGAGGTTCACGAGATACTTGAAGAAACACGTCAGAGCTTGGAGAAACCTGTAGCGAAAGCCTCACCCGATTCGCCCGCAACGACCCAATTACTCCGACCGGAAACCCAGCCCGAACGCCCCAAGCTCGAAGGCGAGCCTAGTGCGTCAATGCCGGAAAAGGTGGCGCCGTCGGCAGCCGAGAACCCGCCTAATGCCGCGACGCCCAACCATGACAGGCAAACCGCACAAAACTGAGTCGGCAGCCGGTGAAATGCCCTTTGTTGCGCATCTCATTGAGCTGCGCAACCGGCTGTTGCGGATTATTATCGCCGTCGGAATTATCCTGCTCGCCCTGCTACCGTTCGCCAACCAGCTCTACTCGCTGGTGGCAGCGCCTCTGCTAGCGCACCTCCCGGAGGGCACGAGCATGATCGCCACAGAAGTGGCATCGCCATTTTTGGCTCCCTTCAAGCTTGCCTTGATCTCTGCGATCTTTCTTGCCATGCCGGTGGTGCTCTACCAACTTTGGGCATTTATCGCGCCCGGCCTCTACCAGCATGAGCGCAAACTAGTATTTCCGTTACTCCTGACCAGCACCGTGTTGTTCTATCTCGGGGCGGCCTTTGCCTACTATGTCGTGTTGCCGCTGGTATTTAGCTTCTTCATCACCATGGCGCCCGAAGGGGTCGCGGTAATGACCGATATCAGTAAATACCTCGATTTCGTATTGAAGCTCTTTTTCGCCTTTGGACTTGCCTTTGAGGTGCCCATCGCAACCATCCTACTGGTCTGGGCGGGCGTAACTACTCCGGAAACCCTCGTCGCCAAACGCCCCTATATCATCGTCGGCGCCTTCGTGATGGGCATGCTGCTGACGCCACCGGACGTGATTTCCCAGAGCTTGCTCGCCCTGCCCATGTGGCTGCTGTTTGAGCTCGGCGTTTTCTTCTCGCGACTCTATGTGGGTGGCGCGTCCGTAAAAGCCGATACAAAGCCGACCAAAACTGACTAACGAGCAACTAAACGCCGATGTTGAAGTCTGTTTAAGTAATGCATTAATTAACCGGGCATGGTCATCGTTTCGTTAGCGTCACTATTTCAGAGGTCAAAGCCGCACCCAGGGCAGGCAAACGCTAGATTGTAGACTGTCCTCTGGACTTAAATGGAGAGGGTCTGCATTGAGG
>JAGTVB010000329.1 GCA_018224385.1 Gammaproteobacteria bacterium | reverse complement strand
TGCCCGATCCCACCGCCTTGACCTCGCCGCGAATGGGCTTCTCGGCGGCGGTATCGGGTATCACGATCCCACCCGCGGATCGGGTCTCCTCCTCAGCACGCTTAACGATGATGCGATCATGCAACGGACGAAGATTCATGTCTTGACCTCCCTAACTACATCGAAATACCGTGAATGTGTGAATGCACTCTCTCGCTTCTTTGCCACTTTTGACCTAGAAGCAATGCGATATAAGGCATCGATTAGCACTCACTGTCGTCGAGCGCTAACATGGGGACGCAAATCAAAATTTCAATGGTAGCGCGGATTTTTTCATGCTGTTGATCCCATTGGGAGCCCAACTTCAGAACCACTGGGCGGAATGACACTCTTAGGTAGAGAGACGGTTCCTATGGCTGCCACACAACACTTAGCTGATCAGTTAAACCCTCGACCCGCATCGATCGCCAGGGGCCCGCCGTTTTGTGGCGTGTGCCCCAAACCGTTGGCGGCCGGTAACTGCGCGGTCCCTGTCGTTTTTCATGCAAGGCAACGGGGATTTTTTTGGCTGTGAGTTTTTGCAACGCAACAATCAATATGATATTGTGCAGCGCACAACGAATTCTGTGCTTTAGCATCGAGCCAGGGGCGCAGTGCGGTGCGCTCCGAGATCCGGCGAATCCCGCGTGACCGGCGCCACCGGATGATGCCGTCGCGCCAACTAATCCTTGTTTAGTCCTTGTTCCGTCCAGGAAACTGTGAACAAACCGTAGCGAGCGGACCGAGAGCAACGCGGGTGCTGCGTTTTATAGAGGCACTACCAAGCGGGGTTGCGGTGCATCGCAGGGTGCAGGACTAACCCTGAAAGTCAACAAGGAACGATTGGCTTATCGCTGTTCGTCGACCCCTTCGGGGTGAGGGTGGCGGTGTTCGCCAAGGGAACCATCCATTAGCATATTCGTCTATACGAATATGCTGGTATTGTTATGATGCTTGAATTGGTAGAAAACGCTGATGAACCGCGATGAGACACACTTGCAGCTCAATGCCCTTATCGAGCGGGGCCGAGAGCGGGGATTCGTTACTTGGCAAGAGGTTAACGATTACCTGGTTGACGTTGGCCGCGATGCCGATGGCTATGAAGGCCTCGAAGGCCTGGTGAGACTGCTCGGCGAACTCGGCATCGAGACCTATGACGAGGCACCGGATCCGGATGAGCTCCTGCTCGATGCGGAAGGAACGGATGAAGAGGTTGTGGCCGAGGCAGAGGGCGCGTTGAGTTTCGCGCTCGAGAGTGGATTCGGCCGCACCAGCGATCCGATGTACTTGTACATGAAGGAAATGGGGGCCATCGATCTGCTAACGCGAGAACGCGAAATTACCTTGGCTCGTCGCATCGAGGAAGGGATGCAAGCATGCACCGAGGCTATCGCCGCGTGTCCTTTGAGCAATACACTGATCATAGAACTCTTTGATCGCGTCGATGCGGGTGAGTTGAGGCTGGCCGAGGTGATAACCGGTTTGCGTAACGGCGAGGCGGCAGAATCCGGTGACAGAATTGCGGCTGAAGCCGATGCCGATGGCGGTGAGGTCGACACGGATGCCGATGTTGCCGTGGATCTCAGTGATGTCCATGCGCGCTTTGTCCGGATCCGCGAGCTGTGTGAGCAGCTCGAGCGCCATCGGGGCGCTGATCTGCTGGCAGCCAAAGCGCTTCAAGGACAGCTTGCTCACGAGCTTGGTCGACTAAAATTTTCGTCCAGCCAAATGACCAAGATTGTCGAACGGGTTCGCAGCCTGATGGAGGCGGTTCGTGCGGAAGAGCGGCGCCTGCAGCACGCGCAGGAGTTTATGAGCGCTGTTTCGGAAGAGTCTCGGACCCATCCGGAGTCTGCTGGAAGAGGGGGTGCTGAGCGGGGGGCTTTGGGCGGGAACATGTCGGCGGCGCCGCCCGATGCCTCAGGGATGCGGCCCTCAGCAACCGTGGAGGTGCGGCTCGCCCGAGACGCGCTCGATCGAATCGAGCAGATAGCGGGCTTACCGGTAGCGGAGCTTAAACACATCGCACGTCAGCTTATGCTCGGTGAGAGCAAGGCGCGCCGCGCCAAGAATGAGATGGTGGAAGCCAATCTGCGGCTGGTGGTATCCATCGCCAAGAAGTACTGGCATCGTGGCTTGTCGTTCCTGGATCTGATACAAGAAGGCAACATCGGTTTGATGAAGGCCGTCGACAAATTCGATTACCGGCGGGGCTTTAAATTCTCGACGTATGCCCATTGGTGGATTCGCCAGGCAATCACTCGATCCATCGCCGAAAAGGCGCGCACCATTCGCGTTCCGGTGCACATGCTGGAAAAGGTGGGTAAGCTGCATCGGGTCTCTCGTCAAATTCGACAAGAACGAGGTCGCGAAGCGGGGACTGAGGAGTTAGCCGGCCGATTGCAGATGACGGCGGCAGAGGTGGAGCAGGTGCTCAAGCTCGGCAGGCAGCCGATTTCCATGGAGACTCCGGTCGGCGAAGACGAAGACACCGCGCTGGGGGCGTTGATCGAAGATACGGGTGCTGACGCACCCTTGGATGCGGCGGCGAGCGCGGCGCTGCAGTGGGATACCCGTGAGGCGCTCAAGACACTGCCGCCCCGAGAGGCGAAGGTGTTGGCGATGCGGTTTGGCATCGGTATGGATAGCGATTATACGCTTGAGGAGGTAAGCAAGCAGTTTGACGTGAGCCGTGAACGCATCCGTCAAATTCAAGCCAAGGCATTGCAGGGTTTGCGTGCCGCGGAGCGCGCAGCGAGTCTTCGGAGTTTCGTAGAAAATTGATTAGAGGCCCGTGGCGTTCGACAACAACGCCCCGTATTCTGCACCGTACCCCTTTACCTGGAAGGGCACGATGATTCACTCGAGAAAAGCCCGAGAAGACGCGCTTGGCCACAGCGCTCGAAGGGCCCCTGGGCGGGGGGGATCCGGGAACGCGTTCGCAGGGACTCTCCCGAGCATCCCGAATCGAGATGTGGAAAACCCGGATTTACTTTCACCGCTATTTCGCCATACCGTCTATCTATTCGCTGGCTACGCTCGGTAAATAGAGTGGCGATGACCGCGTTTGTCGAACACACTTTTACCCCGCTTGGAGTTGACTAAGTGGCTCCGGTTACGCAGGACGATGGGGGTTCAATGCAGGGATTGGCCGCGAGCAGACAATCCGAATCCGAATGCATGGCAAGCGCCGCGCCGTGTAGCGTATTGCTGGACGCCATGGGAGATGGCGTCATTATGGCCGATGTGGGTGGCCGGATATGCTACCTCAACGCCGTGGCAAGCGAATTGACCGGCTTGCGCGCCGAGGATGCCGTCGGCCAATCCCTCGGAGACTGCCTGCCACTGGTGGACGAAATAACCGGGGAAGCGGTTACCGATCCGACCATTCGCTGCTTCGCACAGGGCGGCCCGGTTCGACTCGGTCTCAATGATGTGCTCGTTCGCCGCGACGGAATGCGCGTGCCCATCGATGTCTCGGTTGGACCCATCAGGGGGCCGGATGGCAAGATACTCGGGGCGGTGCTCGTGCTCCGCGACGTCCATGCCGTGCGCGCGCTGTTGCGCAGGGTGGCTTACCAGGCGTCCCATGATACGCTGACGCGGCTGGTGAATCGGCGGGAGTTCGAGCGGCGGTTGGCGCGCGTTCTGAGGGAGGTTTCCGGCTCTCAGCAACACGCGTTGCTGTTCATGGATATGGACCGGTTTAAGCAGGTGAATGACACCTGCGGGCATCTGGCGGGCGACGAGCTGTTGCGTCAGGTAGCACAGTTATTTCTCTCCACCGTGCGCGATCGAGACACGCTGGCGCGGCTCGGCGGCGATGAGTTCGCGCTTCTCCTAGAGCATTGCCCTCAGTCGAAGGCGCTGCGAGTGGCTGACAAGCTTCGCTGTGCGCTGGAGCGGCACACTTTTCAGTGGGAGGGGGAGCGCTTCAGGCTCGGTGTGAGCATCGGTGTCGTCGCCATACGCGGCCCATCTTGGAGCCTCAGCGAGATCCTCGCTGCGGCCGATCGCGCCTGCTATGCCGCCAAGCGGGGAGGCAGGAACTGCGTGCAGGTGTCCCGTATCGGCGTCTAAGAGCTTAAGACAAGATAACAGCGGTGGGCAATCGAAAGATCATGATGAGCACGGGCGGTCGAGTCTGTTATACTTTTTTGCACGATTGAGCATAGGAGTTAATAACAACAATCGAATGGAGGCGACGCATGTGGCAAACACTTATGAGTATTCTCGACTTCGGCCGAAGCTACCAGGCCAATTCCAACTGGATTTGTGGGCAACGTTTGGCCTTTGCGTCGAGGTGCCAGCCATGGCTGTAGAAGAAAAATTTGTTTCAAGGTCGATCGAGATGGCTGCAAGGGAGCCTCTCCACCGCAGACAACCGGATCGGGCGCGCGTCGATAATTTAGATTCATCGACGAACGCGATGCAAAGTTGGAGCTGATTGCGGCCGGCTTAGTGGCGCGGAGAGGCAAAGTGCGCGCATGGATCTACGATCTTGCCCTCATGGGGTTAACTCCGCGATGGTATCGTGAGGTCTTGGCGCGCTTACCTGTGGGGGCTCACATACTGGACGTCGGTATTGGAACAGGGGGTGCGATTGCGCGCAATGTCGATCTTATCCGCGCCAAGGATCTTCATATCCTCGGGCTCGACGTCGACGCGGACTACCTAAAGCAATGCAACAAAGCCATTTATAATGCGGGCCTTGCTGAGCGCGTCGTTACTCGCCTCGAGTCGATCTACGAGCACCAGGGCGGACCCTACGACGCCGTCTACTTCAGCGCGAGCTTTCCGCTGCTCCCGGATCCGGTGCGGGCGCTTCAACACGCGTCGACGCTGATGGTGCCCGGTAATCCCATTTTTTTCACCCAAACGTTTCACCACAAAAAGTCCAAGTTGCTCGAGAAGTTAAAACCGATGCTGCATCGTTTTACGACCATGCATTTTGGCCGGGTGACCTACGAAGAGGATTTTCGCCGGGTGCTGGACGAGGCAGGATTGGAGCTCGATGAGCTGGCGACCATGGGACGGCACACACAGCATTCATCCTTTCGCCTGGCGGTAGGTCGGGTCAAGGTGCACGAAGATATCGCTGTATCGATTGCCCAGTAACAAACGCCGTCAACCATAAAAAGCGCCTCGCGGCGAGCGACTTTCGGTTCGCCTCAGCCTAGCGTCGCGAGGCTTGGCCTCTGCTGGGGCTTGACGCCAGGTAAGGGCGCTGCTGCCTGGTGGCGAGCGAGCGACGAAGGCGCACGTTCGGCTGGCCTTGTGGGCACCGAACTTGCGCATGAGACGACAGGCGACGCTCCCCTATCCGCAATGAACGCAGCCACCGCGTATCCGCTCATAGCGGCATTACAGAATGCCGCTCTCTACGATCACCCTATTCGTGCTTTTTCCTTGGTCGAGACCCATATTTCGTGGGTGTTGCTAACGGGTTGTTACGCTTACAAAATCAAAAAGCCCGTGGCTTTCCAGTTCGCCGATTTCTCCACCCTTGAGCGGCGCCGCTTTTACTGCGAAGAGGAGCTTCGTCTCAATCGCCGTTTTGCGCCGGAGCTCTATATCGAAGTAGTACCCATTACCGGCAGCATTCAGCGGCCACGCTTGGCAGGCAAGGGCCAACCGATCGAGTACGCGGTGAAAATGCGGGAATTTCCGCAGGATGCCCTGTTGAGTAACGTTGCCGCCCAGGGCAAGCTCACCGCGGGCCACGTTGATGAACTGGCTGCCGCACTCGGCGCTAGCCATGCACAGTTGCCGCCCGCCGCGCCGGCGGCGCCGTTTGGACAACCGGACCAGGTTCATCACTGGTCGCAGCAGAATTTCGCCCACATGAAGCCGTGGCTCAAGCAGTCTGCGGACCTGCGCACGTTGGCCGCGCTTCGGGTCTGGGTGGAGGAGGAGTTTGCGCGCCGTCGCCATCAGTTCCAGTCGCGAAAAGATCAGGGGTCCATTCGAGAATGTCACGGCGATCTCCATCTAGGGAACTTAGTGCTCCTCGATGGGCGAATCGCGGCGTTTGATTGCATCGAGTTCAATGACCAGCTGCGATGGATCGATGTGATGAGTGAGCTGGCTTTCACGGTCATGGACTTGCGTGACCGAGGTTATCCCTCGCTGGCTTGCCGGTTCCTGAATCGATATTTAGAACGCAGCGGCGATTATGCGGGTTTGGGCGTACTGCGCTATTACCTGGTCTACCGAGCCCTGGTGCGGGCTAAGGTCGCGCTGCTGCGCTTAGCGGAAGAGGGGGGGCTGGTGCCGCAAGCGGCGTCGAACGGGCACGAATACCAGAGCTACCTCAAGCTGGCCTTGAGTTTCTCCCAGGAGCGTCGCCGCGGGCTGGTCATTATCCACGGTGTTTCCGGTTCCGGTAAATCGACCGTGGCTGCGGCGCTGGTGGAATCACTGGGCGCCATTCTGGTAAGGTCTGACGTGGAACGAAAGCGGCTCTATGGCTTGCGGGCGAATGCGCGAACGCACACCGGTCTCGGGAGGAGTATCTATTCGCCACAGGCGACCCGGTTGACTTATGAACGTCTGAGCTTGTTAGCAGCGAGTGCCTTGGACTTTGGTCTACCCGTGATTATCGATGCGACATTTTTGCTGCGATCCGAGCGCGATCGTCTGCGGCAGCTGGCCATTGGGCTGCGTGTTCCGTTCCTCATACTCGATTGCAAGGCTCCTGAAATGCTTCTGCGAGAACGGGTCGCCCATCGTGCTCAAGCGGGTGAGACGGTGTCGGAAGCCGGCACCGAAGTATTAACGGTGCAGCTGCAAACCCAAGAGCCGCTGGAGGAGGACGAGTTAAGCCAGGCCATCTCCCTGGATGCGGGCCGGATGCCCGCGGCAGATGATTTGGCGCATGCTGTCGATGAACGCCTGCGGGCCTAGCGATCGCATCCTGTGGTGCGCTCCATGGCTGGGGCTGAGCGGTCTCCTCTAGGAACCCAATCCCGAAGGGCCCATGGGTTGTTTGAATCAGATGCAGCTTAATATTCGCCAAATTGCGTATCCTGCGCTTGATCACCAACCGGTGGAGATCGTTGAGCGTAAGGGGCGGGGGCATCCGGATAGCATTTGTGACGCCTTGGCCGAGGGGCTGAGCCTTGCGCTGGCGCGATTTTACCGTGAGCACTTTGAGTCAATCCTGCATCACAACGTCGACAAAGTGCTGCTTTCGGGAGGCAGCGCCCAGCCATCTTTTGGCGGTGGTGCGGTGGTCGAGCCCATCGACCTGTATCTCGCCGGGCGGGCGGTACAGGAGTTTCAGGGGACGCGGATCCCACTGGAGAAGCTTGCTGTTGACGTTTCCCGGGACTGGCTGAGGAGCCATCTGCACGCGCTCGATCCCGACAAGCATGTGCGGGTGCATTGCCTTATTCGCAGCGGTTCCCCGGATTTGGTAGCGCTTTTTGGTCGGCAACGGGAAACGGGCACTTGGCTTGCCAATGATACCTCCTGCGGTGTCGGGTTTGCTCCCTTTACCGAATTGGAGCAGATCGTGTACCGGGTGGAGCGTCATTTCAACCGAGTGGCGCGAAAGACGGCACAGCGGGCCGTTGGAGAAGATATCAAGGTCATGGGAGTGCGCTGCGGCGGGGCCATCCATCTGACCATCGCGGTAGCGCTCATCGGGCGGTTCCTAGGGGGCATCGAAGACTATGCGCGACAAAAGGCCGGGCTCGCCGAGCGGGCGGCTCAGAGCGCCCGCTGTTTCACCGATCGCGAGGTGAGCGTGGATGTCAATGTTGCCGACGATCTTGCCCGCCAACAGATCTACCTGACCGTGACCGGCACCTCGGCTGAGGCCGGCGACGATGGGGAGGCCGGGCGAGGCAACCGAGCCAACGGTCTCATCACTCCGTACCGTCTGATGACGCTCGAATCGGTGGCCGGCAAAAATCCCGTGAGCCATGTCGGCAAGCTGTACAACCTCGCTGCCGGCCTCATGGCCGACGCCCTGGTGCGATTGCTGCCGGGGGTGACCGAGGCAGGGGTGGTCCTGGTGAGCCAGATTGGCCAACCCATTGCGACGCCGCAACTCATCGATGTCCAGGTGCGCACCGCGGATGCGCGTGCCTTGAACGACCTTCGCGGGCCCATTGATGACATCGTTCAGCAGCAGCTTGCGAACCTCGGGGACCTGTGGAAGGCCTTGTTGGACGGGCGCATGGGTAGCGACCGCTGGCCTTTCCGGTGTGGCAATCTTACTCTAAAGAGCTGCCAAGGCGAGTACTTACGGGAACGTGAGGAGATGGTGCGCGGGATCGAGGTGGAAGCACGGGATACCGAGACCTGGACCGGGCGCAGCCGCTTTGCCCCAGCGGTGATGGAGGCCATGCGCTGCGTGCCGCGACACCGGTTCGTGCCGCCCAGCGAGGAGGCGGTGGCGTACATCAATGGGCCGCTTGCCATCGGCCATGGACAGACCATTTCCCAGCCGTACATGGTCGCTTTGATGACCGATCTGGCGGAGATTGACGGCGATGACGCCGTGTTGGAGGTCGGCACGGGGTCGGGTTACCAGGCGGCTGTGCTGGCGGAGCTGGCCAGCGAGCTCTACACCATCGAGCGTGTGCCCGCGCTTGCAGAAGCGGCTGGACGCCGGCTTAGGGCGCTCGGTTACGGCAACGTTCAGTCGCGGCTCGGCGATGGGTATGAGGGCTGGCGCGAGCAGGCTCCGTTCGATGCCATCGTAGTAACTGCTGCGGCTGGTGAAGTACCACCGCCCCTCGTGGCGCAGTTGAGTCGCGGAGGGCGCATGGTGATCCCCGTGAATCAGGGCGCCTACAGCCAGGAGCTCAAGCTCATCGTGAAGGATCAGGCCGGTCGAGTGAGCGAGCGAAGTATTCTTCCGGTCGCTTTCGTACCTTTGAAACGCTCCGTGGAACGATAGATTCGATGGCCGGCTCTCATGGCCTGGCCGCTTCCGCCCGGCAATCACGCACCACCGTCACCGTCTCATCGAGCGCCGTCGAGGATACTCGCAAGTTTTTTCCGGTAGCCTCCGAGCCATTTTTCGGCCATGATGCGATCGGCCGCTCGATCACCGTGCTCCGTTGCGAACCGGCGCCGAACGTGGAAACATTGTAATAGCGGTCAAGAATGCATGGCGTCTTGTCGCGGGCGCACCCCAGGTTAGGGGAGTGTTTGTGCCGAGATGATGGCCATAGCCCAGGCCGTTCAGGGGTCCGCTGCGGATGTGGAATACGGGCAAGAGGAGGCTCTGCTTACGTTCGGTAAGCAGTCCGGCGAAGGAGGCAATTATTGTGATAAGACTGTTACTCATAGGATTACTGGTTCCGGGGATTGCCTGGGCAGCGGACGATCTTGTGCAGCGCGCGCAAGGCCTCTTCAAACCGATCCCCGAGCAACCGCCAGCACTCAAGGGAAACGCCATTACCCCGGAGCGGTTGGAGCTCGGCAAGATGCTTTATTTCGATCCGCGCTTGTCCAGGAGCTGGCTGATCAGCTGTAACACCTGCCACAATGTCGGCACGGCAGGAGTGGATATGGTAGAGACCTCAATTGGCCACGGCTGGCAAAGAGGTCCTCGCAACTCGCCGACGGTGCTGAACGCCGTCTTCAATATCGCCCAGTTCTGGGACGGACGGGCCGCCGATCTCAAAGAGCAAGCCAAGGGGCCCATCCAGGCCGGCGTCGAGATGAGCAATTCGCCGGAGCGGGTGGTCGCGACGCTGCAAAGCATGCCCGGCTACGTTGCGGCATTCGAAAAAGCGTTTCCCAAGGAAGCCGAACCGGTGAGCTTTGACAACATGGCCCGGGCGATCGAAGCCTTCGAAGCAACCCTGTTGACGCCCAACGCCCCCTTCGACAAATTCCTGCGCGGCGAGCAAAAGGCCCTCAGTGCTGAGGAAAAGCGGGGCCTTGCCCTGTTTATGGACAAAGGTTGCGCGGCTTGCCATAACGGAATCAATGTCGGTGGCAATGGCTACTATCCGTTTGGCGTTGTGGAAAAGCCCGGTGCCGAACTGCTGCCTCCAGAGGACGAGGGGCGCTTCAAGGTCACGCAAACGGCCACCGATAAGTATGTCTTTCGCGCGCCGCCGCTACGCAATGTGGTGCTGACACCGCCTTATTTCCATACCGGCCAGGTCTGGGATCTTCGACAAGCGGTCGCGATCATGGGAACGACCCAGCTCGGAAGCGATCTCAGCGACGCGGAGGTGGACGCTATCGTGACGTTTTTCGGCACCCTGACCGGCAGTCAACCGCAAGTCGAATATCCTTTGCTTCCGCCTATCACGGATAAGACACCATTACCCGAATATGAGGTCGCCGCTGAGGCCGAGACGGGGCACTAGGGAACCCTTCGGGTAAACCGGCTCAGGTGGCTGATCGCCGCGGCGGCGCGGCCGATCCAAGGTCGCTGGCGGCGAGCATGATCGGGGGTTCATCTTTGGCCGGCTCCGTGGGCGTCGCGGGCTGTCTGAGTCGCAGTCCGCCATAGTACCATTCGCCACAAACGTCGACGGCGTGGGTCTCTGGCCAAACCAGCTGTGTGTCGCCGGCTGCTGGGCGTTCCAAGATGCGCGGCCGCGGTGCATAGCGATGGCATTCCCCGCGGCTTGAGAGAAGGGAAGCCTTGCCTTCCCCGGTGACGGATTCGTTCGGTATCCAGTTGGCGCAGGTAGCGCAGTGCCGTTCTTCTTTCATTGTCCGATGCTCCTGATAGGCGACATTGTGTAGGGGCCCGCGAGTTTTCAGGGCCCTTTTTTTATGGCGGGGCGCTCACCTAGCGATAGAGTGCTTGTCGATGACCTGCACGCTACTGGCTTGGGGTCCGCTATTTCCGGCTTCCTCGGTGAAGCGCACCTCCGCGCCGAGCGTTAGGCTCTCGAAGGGGGCGTTCACGACACTGTTCCGATGGAAGTAGATGTCTTTGCCATCCGGGGTCTGAATGCGCCCAAAGCCGTCCTCGAGGTGCAGCGCCGTGATGCGCCCGTGGTCCGGGATCTCGTGTGTCTTGACTTGTCCGCGACGGCGGCGCACATAGTCCTCGAGCTGCCGCTGAGCGCCGTCAAAGGCATCGCGAATGGCGACATAGATGTCTTCATGGGCATGCTCGTCGCCAGCCTCCTTGGAGAACACCAGCTCGCCGTCGGGTACGGTCAGATCAATTCGGGCACGATAGAGATTGCCCTTGTGATGATGCTTATGTGGGACTTCGATCACGACCCGACACGCCATGATCCGGTCGTAGAACTTGTCCAGCTTCTCCGCGCGCTCCCGAATGTAGGCCTCCACCGCCGCAGATGAATCAACGTTGCGAAAGGCAATCTGTAAAGGAAGTTGCATCGGATAGTACATCCCAATGGTGAACAAACGATTAACAATCACACCGGCGCATGAAGTCGAACGTGCAAATCTGGCGTCGCGGCTTCAACGAACGGGTTGCCCTAAACGCTATCAGAAGGCGCCGCCGCTGAGCCATGATCGAGGTCAAGTGCGGCCTCTGAGATGACTCCCGCTGCCCTTCTAAGAGGTGCGTGCAACCCGGAGGATCACTCAGTGCGCGACCGGGTGACAGGGTGCCGCCTCCCACAGCGGTGTCACAGTCGAAGGGCAACCGGCAGGATTGCGGAGGCGGTTGGTGACCGTGGCCCGCGGCCGCCATTGGGTGCTGGGCAGACTCCGCTTTTTCGTGCAGGATAGGCCTCATGGACACCTACGACACGCTGCCTTACCAAAGCACGCCCGTCACCCAAACTCATCCCGAAAACCTGGCCGTACTGGGCTTTTTGCACGGGGTGTCTCCCCCGGACCCGAGTAGGTGCCGGTTGCTCGAGCTCGGGTGCGCCGCCGGGGGCAACCTCATCCCCATGGCCTGGTATCTACCGCACAGCCATTTTCTGGGCATCGACGCATCCACAACCCAGGCTAGAGACGGCCAAGCGCTCATCGCACGCCTCGGCATCACCAATGTCGAAATCCGACAGCAGGACATCCTGCAGCTCGAAGCGCCGCTCGGTGAATTCGATTTTATCCTCGCGCACGGCGTATTCTCTTGGGTACCGCACGCGGTTCAGGAAAAGATACTGTCGATATGCGGCGAAAACCTGGCGCCCAACGGTATCGCCTGTATCAGCTATAACACGCTCCCCGGCTGGCGCATGAGAGGCATGCTCCGCGACATGCTCCTGCACCATACGCGCAAGCTGGAGAGTCCCACCGACAAGGTCGAAGCCGCTCGCGAATTTCTCGGCTCGCTAAAACCTGCGTTACAGGGATTCGATGCCTACAGTGCCAAGTATGTCTCATATGAAGCCGAACATCTGCTAACGGCTCACCCGAGCTACCTTTTTCACGAGTACTTGGAAGCGATCAACCAACCTCTGCTCTTTAGCGAGTTTGCTGCCCGCGCGCGGTCGCACGGGCTGCAGTATCTTTGCGATCTGGACCTGCAGTCCATGTTTCCCTCAGTGCTCGGCGACAAGGTCGTGGCTTTCGTGGAAGGGATCGGCGATGTGATTGAACGGGAGCAACGCCTGGATTTCGTGCGCAGCCGCAACTTCCGTCAAACCCTGCTTTGCCGTGCGGCTCAGGAGGTCGAGCGAACTCTGCACCTTGAGAAGCTGGACGCACTGGCATTTTTCGCCAACCTGTCCCCGCCGAAAAAACTCGATTTCCGACGCATCAAAGAAGCTCCGTTCAGTGCACCAAATGGCACCCGCTATCCCGTACGGCACCCGCTGACAAGGGCCGCACTGCTGTATCTGCTGCGCGTTTATCCCGAGGCGGTAGACTTTGATGCGTTGTTCGCGCACGCACAGAAGAGGGTCGTGTCAAATGGTGATCCGCGTTACGCAAACGATCTCTACCCTCTGCGCGGTGAGCTGTTGAGCCTCTATGCCCATCAGGCCCTAGGACTGGCGATGGGGGCGCGGCCCATCGCGCGCACCGTACCGGAGCGACCCCGCGCCTGCGGCCTTGCGCGTAGCCAGGCCGATGCGGGGTTGGGTCATCTGGCGACGGCACGCCATGAGACCCTGCGCATTGACGCATTCACGGGTCGCTTGGTCAGCTATCTGGACGGAACCCGGACCAAGGACGAACTGGTTGCCCAACTTACCTCGGACATCATCGGTGGCCGGCTCGATGTGGACGGTGCAACCGATCAAAGCGAAGAAAAACTCAAGTCGCGTATTACCGGGACCTGTGAACGGCTACTGAGCGTATTGGCACGCCACGGCTTGCTTACTCAGCCAGCCAGAGACATGCCCCCATCGACCAGCTGAACAGGGTGGTCGGCGCGCCGCAGTGCGATGTGACCGGCTCACGTCCTATACTCTAGCACCCTTTTTTTCCAAACGAGGCGTTGCCACCGCACGAGTGCCCGCATGAACCAGCTCATCGTTTACTTGGTCTGTTTGTTTCCAGTGATGGTCGCGGCGCAGGAGCCAACGCCGCCAGCGCCTGTCATTGTCGCAGAGGTCCGCGTCGAGCGCTTCGTGGACCGCGTGGAGGCTTTGGGTACCCTTAAGGCCAACGAGTCGGTCTCGGTCACAGCCAATGTGACCGAGACGGTATCGGCCATCTACTTCGACGACGGCCAGCGGGTGCAAGAGGGCCAGGTCTTGGTGGAGATGACCAGTGCCGAGGAGCATGCCCTGCTCGAAGAGGCGCGCGTCCGGGTCGCCGAGGCCGAGCGCCAGTACCAGCGGGTGAAATCGCTGGCGGCCCAGCGCTCTGCTTCCGAGTCCCTCCTCGACGAGCGCAAGCGCGACGTGGAGACGGCCCGCGCTGTGCTCGTGGCCATCGAGGCGCGGTTGGCCGATCGGCTGCTCAAGGCCCCCTTTGCCGGCGTGCTGGGGTTGCGCAACATCAGCCCGGGGGCCTTGGTCGAGCCCGGAGATCTCATTACGACCCTGGACGACGACAGTGTGATGAAGCTCGATTTTGCCGTTCCCAGCGTGTTCCTGACCGCCTTGGAACCGGGCCTGGGCATCGCGGCCAAGGCGCGAGCCTATGCAGGCCGCCGCTTCGTGGGTGAGATCCGCAGCATCGACAGCCGGGTGGATCCGGTGACCCGCTCCATCCAGGTGCGCGCCTTGATCCCCAATCCGGAGCGCACGCTAAAGCCCGGGATCCTGATGCAGGTAGAGCTGTTGCGCAATCCCCGCGATGCTTTGGTGGTACCCGAATCTGCTCTGCTGCAACAGCGCGGAGAACATTTCGTGATGGTGGTTGGGGACGAAGGGATCGCTAAGCGGCGCGCGATCCGCATCGGTACTCGGCGCCCCGGCGAGGTGGAAGTGGTCGACGGCGTGGCGGCCGGTGACCGGGTCATTACCCATGGCAATGACAAGATTCGCCCGGGCCAGCAGGTCGAAGTCCTGGCCCTCGACGACGGCTCGCAGGGCCTGCGAGAGATGCTCGAGTCTGCCCGGTGATCCTTTCGGACGTCTCAATTACTCGGCCAGTCCTGGCGTCGGTTCTGTCGCTGCTGCTGCTTGCTTTCGGACTGGTGGCCTTCGAGCGCCTGCCGTTGCGCGAGTATCCGGACATCGATCCGCCGGTGGTCTCGGTCGAGACCGTCTATCCAGGTGCCGCTGCCAACGTGGTGGAAACCCGCATCACCCAGCTCATCGAGGACCGGATCTCCGGCGTAGAGGGCATCGAGACCATCGAGTCCGTGAGCGAGGACGGGCGCTCGGCCATCACCATCGAGTTTGCCATCGACCGTGACATTGACGGTGCCGCCAACGACGTCCGCGACCGGGTCTCCGGAGTACTGGACCAGCTGCCGGTGGAGGCCGACCCGCCGGACATCCAGAAGGTGGACAGCAACGAGGACGTCATCATGTGGCTCAATCTGGTGAGCGATCGCATGACGGTCCCCGAGCTCACCGATTACGCACGCCGCTATCTGGTGGATCGTTTCTCGGTGCTCGACGGAGTGGCACGGGTGCGTATCGGCGGCAACCAGATCTACGCGATGCGCGTGTGGATCGACCGTAACGCGCTGGCCGCCCGCGGGCTCACGGTGGCAGACGTGGAGAACGCGCTGCGCGCCGAGAACGTGGAACTGCCCGCGGGCAGCGTGGAGTCCCGCACCCGCCAGTTCAGCGTGCGGGTGGAGCGCGCCTTCAGTACGCCCGGTCACTTTGCCAGCCTGGTGATCGCGCGGGGCGAGGGCGGTTATCTGGTGCGCCTGCAAGACGTGGCGCGGGTGGAGCGCGGTACCGAGGAGGATCGCACCTTCTTCCGCGGCAACGGTGTGCCGATGGTGGGGCTGGGGATCATTAAGCAGTCCACCGCCAACACCCTGTCGGTGGCGGATGCCGCCAAGGCGGAAATGACTCGCCTGAATCCCACCTTGCCCGAGGGCATGGCGATCAAGCAGAGCTACGACACCTCGGTGTTCGTCAAGGGGGCGATCAAGGAAGTCTACAAGACGCTTGGCATCGCCATCGGTCTCGTCATCCTGGTGATCTTCCTCTTCCTCGGCAGCGTGCGGGCCATGCTGGTGCCGGCGGTCACCGTGCCGGTCTCCCTTATCGCCACATTTCTTGTGCTGTGGACGCTCGGCTTCTCCGTCAATATTCTCACCTTGCTTGCTTTAGTGCTGGCCATTGGTCTGGTGGTAGACGATGCCATCGTGGTGCTCGAGAACGTGCACCGGCGCATGGAACAGTACGGCGAGACCCGCCTGGTGGCGAGCTATCGCGGCACGCGGCAGGTGGGATTCGCGGTGGTGGCGACCACGGTGGTGCTGGTGGCGGTGTTCGTACCCATCGCCTTCCTGCAGGGGGACGTGGGCCGGCTGTTCTCAGAGTTCGCGCTCACCATGGCTGCCGCCGTGTCTTTTTCGACCTTCGTGGCGCTGTCTCTGTCCCCCATGCTCGCCTCTAAGGTCCTGCCCCAGGATCACCGCCGCGCCCGCCTGAGCAAGGGCGTTGATTGGGTGTTCCAGCAGGTTCGGCGGGGTTACGGCGGGGCGCTGCGTTGCTTCCTACGCTTCAAGCTGCTGCCGCTGCTCCTGTTTCTCGGCACCCTGGCCGGTGCGGTTTGGTTGTTCCAGAGCATTCCGCAAGAGTACGCGCCCAAGGAAGACCGGGGCGCCTTCTTTATCCTGGCCGACGGCCCTGAGGGCGCGTCTTATGCCTACATGAAGGAGTACATGGAAGAGCTGGAGCGCCGCTTGCTTCCCTATGCCGAGAGCGGCGAGGCCCTGCGGGTGCTGGTGCGCGCACCGCGCGGCTTCAGCGGTGTCCAGATTTTCAACTCCGGTATCGCTATCGTGGTCTTGAACGACTTCGCCCAGCGCCGTTCCGCCTGGGTCGTCATCGATGAGATCCGCCCCAAGCTTGCCGAGCTCGCGGGGATCAAGGCCTTCCCGGTGATGCGCCAGGGCTTCGGGGCGCGCATCCAGAAGCCGGTTCAGTTCGTCATCGGCGGCGGCACTTACGAGGAGCTCGCCGAGTGGCGCGACATCTTGCTCACCGAGATCGAGGAATCAAATCCTGGGCTGACCGGCATCGAATGGGACTACAAGGAGACCAAACCTCAGCTTCGGGTGGACATCGACTACGATCGCAGCGCCGATCTCGGCGTCACCGTGGGCGTGATCGGGCGCACGCTGGAGACCATGCTCGGCTCGCGCAAGGTGACCACCTATATCGACGCGGGTGAGGAGTATGACGTCATCCTCGAGGGCGAGCGCGATACCCAGCGCACCCCGGCGAGCCTCGAGAACGTCTACGTTCGGTCGGCCCGCAGCGACGAGCTGATCCCGCTGGCCAACCTCGTCAGGGTCACGGAGGTAGCCGATTCCAGAAGCCTGAACCGCTACAATCGCGTGCGCGCGATTACCATCGAGGCAAACTTGGCCGAGGGATTGGCGTTGGGCGAGGCCCTCGACTATTTAGAGGGCCTGGCACGCGAGCACCTCCCCGAGCAGGTCCAGATAGACTATAAAGGCCAGTCCCAGGACTTTCGCGCCAGCACCGCCGGCATCCTGTTCGTTTTCGCCCTCGGTGCAGTTGTGGTGTTTCTGGTGCTCGCCGCCCAGTTCGAAAGCTGGGTGCACCCTTTCGTCATCATGTTCACGGTACCGTTGGCGATAGCCGGCGCTCTGCTCGGGCTGTGGCTCACCGGCCAGACCATGAATATTTACAGCGAGATCGGGCTCATCATGCTGGTGGGCCTGGCGGCCAAGAACGGCATTCTGATCGTCGAGTTTGCCAATCAGCTCCGCGACCAGGGTCGGGAGTTCCGCGAGGCCCTGGTGGAGGCCGCCGACGTGCGCCTGCGCCCCATCATCATGACCGGCATCACCACCGCCGCTGGCTCTATCCCGCTGCTGCTGTCTTCCGGCGCGGGCAACGAGACGCGTAGTGTCATCGGCACCGTGATCCTGTTCGGCGTGCTGGCGGCCACGCTGTTTACCCTGTTCGTTGTGCCTGTGGCCTATGATCTGCTGGCACGGCGCACCGGCTCTCCGGGCGACGTAAAGCGGCGGCTGGAGGCAGAGTCCAGGGAACCCGCACCATAGAGGAGCTGTTCAAAATCGCCTGGCCCGCTTCAATCCACTTGCTTTTTCTTCAGCCCGTGATCGAGGACTTGCCGGGAAAGATCATAGCTGTTGTAAAGCTCGCCAATGTTGCGTGCGATGTAGTCCCAGAGGAGATAGGCTCGCGTCGTTTCCATATCGTGTTCTGCCCACCGGCTAAGCAGGCCGTCTACTCCCCCTTCAAACGCGTCCGCAATGTGAGTCTTGCTGGTATTGAACATGTCTCGCAGCTGGTCTTGCGTTGTCACCGACAACAGCTCGTGGCCGTCTTCGATGCAGGCCATTAACTTGTCGAGGTCGCTCATCGTCTACCTCCAGGATGGTGGAGCCTCACTATAGATCACGCGCCAGTCTAGCACTAGGCGGCTGCTCTGAAACATATGGCGGCTCGCCTATTGGGTTGTGCTTTAGACAGGCCCTGCTGAGGCCCACCGTCTCGGCCTGCCGTTTGATCACCTATTGTCAAGGCAATGGACTCAGCAACATTTGAGAACCGGAACTCAAGTTGGTGCTTATGCCTCTTTCCGCCTGCCTTGTCCTTGACGATTGTCTTGGCCTTGTTCCACGTAGATTCGCTGCGTGCCGCATCCGCGAAGTCGTGTCCGGCAGAAGTGAGGTGAAGAACATGCCAATTGGATAGTGTGTCGCTGATAGTCATGACGTCAACACCTTTGGCAAGGCTGGCGTCAACGAGGAGATAGCTGTGATACCCGATTTGCTCCGGCGTGAAGCCCTCGACGTGGATGTCATCGGGGGTGGTTCCGGAAGGGTACTCTTCTACTGCCAGTACGAGCTTTCGGATTAGTTCGAGACCGCGCTTCACATGGCTTTTCCTATGACGCCCAACGCATCAAGCTGACCGGCGGGCCGCGCTGATCCCCGCCAAGTAGTGCACGAAGATTTCTAACCTCCTCAACCGCACCTACTCCCACACCCGTACGTTCGGCGACTCATCCCAATGACGAAGCTCCGGCATGACGGCGTTATCCATCGGGCCGTGGATAGAAAAGACTAGCAATCTGAATGGAATCTTCGCCAACATCAAGGCAGCCATGCGGTGATTGCCATCCAGAATGATGCGTAAGTTATTGGGCAGAACGTAGGTCGGAGCAACCAATTGCGCAGGGCGTCTGTGATCTCGATCCTTAAGAAAGAAGCTGGACATCTCGAGAATCTTCTGCCGCCGCTCATCATCGAATGTCAACATGTGTTTGGCAATCGAGGCTAGCTGTATTGGACGACCAGCAGGGGAGTCATATTTAACCTCCTTACCGGTTGCGTCAAAATGCCACGGTAGATACCAAGGTGAGATACTAGAAAGGTCATCGGCCACCGCGAGCTGGATGGGCCAGCGCTCCTTTTGGAATCTTTCCCAGTCAAAAAGAACCCTGATGCATGGTCTGAAAAACGAAACGAACAGATTGCTCGAGATATGAGTTTGCATGATGATTGCGCACTTTCCTTCCACGAGGGGTCAGTGCTCTTGCGCAGTACCTGATGCGCGCATGGCCATCGTTCCCGGATTCTGGATATGAAAGACCTCTGTCCTCAGCTTTCGGGTGAGTTCCGTCTCGCTCGTGCTCAGGAGTTGTTCCAATATCTTGGTTTTGGACTCACACGCTTCCGTACCCAAGTCGATGCCTTCAGGTCTCGAACTTTGCTCGAGCTTATGCAAGTTACTGGCGCATCTGGCGATGGGCTCGATGAGCGATATCGCTAGGTTTCGTTGCCCCTGATCGAAGAGAGACTTTGCGTATAAAACGACAGCCAAGGCCAGTTCCAACTGCATCGGTGTCCCGCTCGTACCAGTTCTCTGATGCAGACTGGCGAAAGCCGTATCTAGTGCCTTGATGTAGTCGCGCTGCAATTTTTTCGGTGCGAACGGATACACATCGAGGACAGAGATGGAGTCGCTAACCAACGTCACCGCAGCGTGCGGCCTAGTGTCGATGGAAGACGCAGCTTGATGAATGACACCTATCTTTTCGCGTACCTGCAGTGCTGCGACCGCCGTTTGTAAGCGATGTACTCCCTGGGTCAAGCCGTCGATCCGATCTATGATTAGTCCCTGCCTTTTTCCTAACCACCACGCTATGACAAAAAGGATGAGTGAAGAAATGTTAGAAAAGTAGTCGGCACTGCCCCAGTCAAAAAACATCAGCGACTTCTCCCACATTGACGATGGCACCCGCCTGCCCCATAGGCGCCAACTTAAGAGTCATTGGGGTTGAATACGATGTGAAGAGATTGCAGGTTCAAGGTTTTGCACAACCTTGCAATCGGAGACCGATCACAGTGAACCTGCCATCGACGAACACGGATAACGCATTTGAACGCTTCTTACAAGAGCGGCCTCAGGACTATTGCGATCTGGCGATCGGGTTCAAGGCCTTTACCCGGGCCCGCAAGATCAAGGGGCCGGCGCAGTTGCTCCAAGTGGTGCTGTGCTATTGCGGGCTGGATCAGGCCCTACGAGAAACAGCGGGCAACGTCACGTTGTTGGAACAGCGGATCAGCGACACGGCGATCCACAAGCGGCTGCAGGCGTGTCTGCCCTGGGTGAAAGCGCTGTTAGAGCGGATGCTCGGGGCCGAGACGGCGGCGTTAATGCAGGCAAATCTGCGTTTTGTGGTGGTAGACGGCTCGACGGTCCAGGGGCGAGCGGGACTTGGTATCGGCTGCACATCGCGGTGGACTTGGTGAAGTTGCACCTGATTCATGTCGGGGTGAGCGACAAACATCAAGGCGAGCATTTGGGCTACTACCCGCTGAAAGCCAGGCGATGGGGTGCTCATCGATCGCGCCTACAACCAAGTGCAAGCGCTCATCGAGCAAGCAGACCAGGGCATGAGTGTGGTGCTGCGCTATAATCCGCACAGCCTAAACGTCTATGACGTGACTGGTGCGAAAATCGACTGGTACGAGCAGCAGCTCAAAGGCACCTTGGAGAGCGAACAGTGTGTGCCGGTGCAGGTGCGCGCCGAGAACGACTACGTTGAGGGCACGGTGCATGGCCTGCCGTC
>JAGTVB010000328.1 GCA_018224385.1 Gammaproteobacteria bacterium | reverse complement strand
GGTTTGAAGCGGCCGCCGTCGCTATTTTTATTGCCATGGTCCTCGACGGTATCGATGGCCGTGTGGCGCGCATGACCCACACCCAAAGCACCTTCGGCGCAGAATACGACAGCTTGGCCGACATGGTCTCGTTCGGGCTTGCGCCGGCGCTGGTTGTCTATGCCTGGTCGCTTTCCTGGCTGGGTAAGCTGGGATGGCTCGCGGCCTTCATCTACGCTGCGGGTGCCGCATTGCGGCTGGCACGCTATAACACTCAGGTTGCCAGTGCGGATAAGCGTTATTTTCAGGGTTTGCCGAGCCCCTCTGCGGCGGCGCTACTGGCGGGGCTGGTATGGTTTGGTGATGGCTATGGGATCACCGGCCAGACGGCGGTGGGACTGACGATGGCGATAACACTGGCGGCCGGACTGCTGATGGTCAGCAATATCCGCTACCATAGCTTCAAAGAACTCGATCTTCGCGGGCGCGTGCCGTTCGCTGCTATTTTGGTGGTGGTGCTGGTGTTCGTCTTCGTTTCTAGCGATCCGCCCCTCGTCCTATTCTTGATGTTTGCAATCTATGCCCTTTCAGGCCCCGTTATCACGCTGTTTCAGATCCGGCGTCGGCGTGCGGCGCGCCGGTTAGGAGAACAGAGACTCCCGGCGGAAAGGCGAACCCGTGACAAGTGACGCTTTGGCGCTCTCGAGCGGCTGCTACGCGGCGTGTACAACAGGGCGCTTGGAAAATGGCGCAAAGCAGATTATAGTTCTGCGTCGGACCAATTGTATTGCTAATGTGAAAAAGCTGTGAGTGCATCCGGCGAACAGTCATTGCCAAAAGGCGTGAGGTACGTGCCCATTCGGCATGTCGGTCTGCCCGTTCTCCATCCTTCGCTGCGACTGCTGCCGCTAGGCAGCAACTGATCTACCTCCTCAAAGAAGTCCAAATCGGACACCTACCGAGCGCCAGGCACCCGCCGTGCAATGCACCGAAAGGGACGGTGCCTGGCTCGTTCAGCCTCTCATGGGAAATCTTCAAGAAATGCTGTAGGGAGTGACAGAATGGGCGAAAAATTGGTCATTTTTGATACGACGCTGCGAGACGGCGAGCAAAGTCCGGGCGCTTCTATGACGCGCGAAGAAAAGGTGCGAATAGCCAAAGCACTGGAACGCCTTCGCGTTGACGTGATTGAGGCCGGCTTTCCCATAGCCAGTATCGGTGATTTTGAGGCGGTGAAAGCGGTTGCCGAGGCGGTGAAAGACAGTACCGTCTGCGGCTTGGCGCGGGCCCTTGATCAGGACATCGATCGGGCCGCGGAAGCGCTTCACGGCGCGGCGGCGGCGCGGATTCACACGTTCATCGCAACTTCTCCTATCCACATGCAGGAGAAGCTGCACATGTCACCGGAACAAGTGCTCGAGGCCGCGGTGCGGGCCGTCAAGCGCGCCCGGCAGTACACCGATGATGTGGAATTCTCGCCTGAGGACGCTGGGCGCTCCGACATCGAATTTCTGTGTCGCGTTCTCGAACAGGTCATTGACGCGGGCGCCAAGACGGTAAACATCGCCGATACCGTGGGATACAGCCTTCCTTACCGATTCGGTGCGCTCATCCAGGACTTGCGCGAACGGGTTCCCAATGCCGACAAGGCCGTTTTTTCCGTGCACTGCCACAATGATCTTGGACTTGCGGTGGCCAATTCCCTTGCCGCAGTGCTGCACGGTGCACGTCAAGTCGAGTGCACCATAAACGGGCTCGGAGAGCGGGCCGGGAATGCGGCCCTAGAGGAGATCGTGATGGCCGTGCGGACGCGTCAGGATGCGTTTCCTTGCAACGTGACCGTCGACACCACGCAGATTGTGCCGTGCTCTCGCCTGGTATCGAATATTACGGGATTTCCGGTGCAACCCAATAAAGCGATTGTGGGGGCGAACGCATTCGCCCACGAATCCGGCATTCATCAAGATGGTGTACTCAAGAGTCGCGAGACCTACGAGATCATGTCTGCCGAAGACGTGGGGTGGGGTGCAAACCGCATGGTGCTCGGTAAGCTATCCGGGCGCAATGCATTCCGCACACGGCTAAATGAATTGGGGGTTACATTCAATTCCGAGGAGGCGCTCAATGAGACGTTCAGTCGCTTCAAGGCGCTCGCCGACAAGAAGCGCGATATTTACGACGAGGACCTTCAGGCCCTGGTCACGGAAACGAATTTGGCGACGGAGAATGAACGCTACCGCTTGGCATCGCTGAAGGTGTGTTCCGAGACCGGGGAAACGCCAACGGCAACCGTTGTGCTGAGCGCCGACGGCGTGGAAAAAACCGGTGTCGCGAAGGGTAGCGGACCGGTAGACGCCGCCTATCGGGCCATCGAATCGATTGTCGCCAGTGGTTGCGAGCTGCAGCTCTATTCAGTGAGCAACATTACCAGCGGCACGGATGCCCAGGGTGAGGTAACGGTTCGGCTAAAGAAGAATGGCCGAATAGTGAATGGCCAGGGGGCGGACACGGACATCGTGATTGCTTCGGCCAAGGCTTATGTGCACGCACTGAATAAAATTGCCTCGCCCGTTGCGCGCACTCATCCCCAGGTTTAATTGAACAGGGCATTTTATTACATCGACTTAGCGCACGTGATATGCTCCCTTCGTAGGGGAGTGATGTCGGTCGCCAAGACGCATACGCCGATACTATCGAAGTGACGTGATGCGCGTTGGTGCGTCGAAGCCGTTTGTAGCAAGGTGGCCAAGCGCCGCAGTCTCCAGGCGAGCCGTGGTGCACTGCCGCTGGGACAAGCGCCGTGGTTTTTAGAACGGCTTCGTGCAGCGGTCGGCAGGTGCGCAAACAGAGCAGGCCCTAGAGGTATTATGGAGGGGCGCAAACGGCAGTATTTGGAAGCGATGGGAATACCGGTTTGGACCCAGCGGCGGCGGGCGGGACCGGAGGCGGCTGAGTCTCCAGGCGAGCGAGACTCGGTCGCCCAGATGGATTGGAGCGCTTTGGCGACGGCAGTTGCTGCGTGCACTGCCTGCGAGTTGCACCGCACCCGTACCCAGACTGTATTTGGAACCGGAGATGTGCAGGCGCAATGGATGGTCATCGGCGAAGCGCCCGGTGCCGATGAGGACCGGCAAGGTGAGCCCTTCGTAGGGCGCGCGGGACGGCTTCTCAACGCCATGCTGCACGCCATCGGCTTGCAGCGTGAGCAGGTTTACATTGCCAATATCCTTAAATGTCGGCCGCCCAACAATCGCGATCCGCGGTTCGAAGAGGTCGAGTGCTGTGAGCCCTTTCTCCAGCGTCAGATCCAGCTCGTCGAGCCGCGGGTTATTCTGGCGGTGGGGCGAATAGCGGCGCAGAGCCTGCTCAAAACGGTGACACCCATCGGGCAGCTCCGCGGACAGCGCCATCGGCTGCCGGGATGCCAGATCCCGGTGGTGGTGACCTATCACCCTGCCTACCTATTGCGTTCACCGCAGCAAAAACGCCGGGCCTGGGAAGATCTCTGTCTGGCACGCTCAGTGGTGGAGGATAGCGGGTGAGCGCCGCATTGCCTGAGCCTTTGATTCATCTACGGCCGATGGCGGAGCTGGATTTGCGTCAGGTTCTCGAGATCGAGCGCGCTGCCTACGCCTTTCCGTGGCCGATGGGTATTTTTCGTGATTGCCTGCGCGTCGGTTACTGCTGCTGGGTGCTGGAGTGCCCTGAGCGCGTCGAGGCCTATGGCATCATGTCTGTCGCCGCGGGCGAGGCCCATCTTCTAAACCTCTGCGTGCGCCAAGCATCGCAGCGCCGAGGACTTGGGAGAACGCTGTTGCGCCACCTCATGGAACTTGCCCTCGAGCGTCGCGCCGACACCATGTTCCTTGAGGTGCGCCCGTCGAACCAAGCCGCTCTGAGGCTCTACGAACGTATGGGCTTTAATGCGGCCGGGATCCGCCGCGGATACTATCCTGCGCTGCAGCGGCGTGAAGATGCGTTGATTTTGGCCTGCCACATCGGCATCGCGGTTACCGACCCATGACGGCGTTGCGCTGCCCCCTGTGCACGTGCTCGGCGCGATCGGCGGATTTTCGGACGGGCGTGTTTGAGGCAGATACGGCTGGGGTGTGGAGGCGATGAAAGTCGCTACCATCGAGCATTTCGTCGGCAACACCCCCCTGGTGCAATTCCGACATCTGCCGGCGAGCCGTGGCAATGTCTTGCTGGCAAAGCTGGAGGGGAACAATCCGGCAGGCTCCGTTAAGGATCGCCCGGCCCTGAGCATGATCACGGGTGCGGAGCAGCGCGGCGAGATCGCACCTGGCGATACGCTCATTGAAGCCACCAGTGGCAATACCGGCATCGCCCTTGCCATGGTTGCCGCCGTTAAAGGTTACCGCATGGTGCTGATCATGCCGGAGCATATGAGCGCTGAGCGCCGAGCCACTATGCGCGCCTACGGGGCGGAAATCATCCTTGTGTCTCGAGCCGGCGGCATGGAGGCGGCTCGAGATCTCGCGGCGCAGATGCAAGCGGAAGGCAAGGGGCGGGTACTGGATCAGTTCGCCAATCCGGATAATCCCCTGGCCCACTATCGTGGTACCGGGCCAGAACTGTGGCGGGAAACCCAAGGTGCCCTTACCCATTTGGTCAGCTCCATGGGAACCACCGGAACCATTATGGGCACGTCGCAGTACCTAAAGGAAGTCAGTGCGTCGGTGCAGATCGTTGGCGTCCAACCCGCGGATGGTGCGGCCATCCCCGGGATTCGTCGCTGGCCGCGGGCCTATTTGCCGAAGATTTTCGACCCGACTCGTGTGGATAGCATCATCGATGTGACCCAGGAGGAAGCGGAAGCGGCCACCCGCGCGCTGGCGGCGCGGGAGGGGATCTTTGCGGGTATTTCATCGGGGGGAGCCGTTGCTGCCGCCTTGCGGGTTTCCCAAGAGGTCACGAACGCAGTCATCGCGGTTATCATCTGCGATCGAGGCGATCGATACCTGTCCACTGGCGTTTTCCCTGCTGGGTGAGCAGCCGAGCGCCGAACAAGGCCCCGTGCTGGCTGCTCGTCACCGTGCATGAACTCAATCCGAAGGGATTTGGAATAGCCTGCGTCGATGGGCGGCAACTCATAGTGCCGGGCGCCCTGCCGGGAGAACGGGTCAAAGTCAGGTTGCGGCGCCGAGGTCGCAGAAACGCCCACAGTGAGCTCATCGAAGTTCTGGAGCCTGCCCCGGAGCGTGTCGCGCCTCGCTGCCCGCACTTTGGCATTTGTGGCGGCTGCACGCTGCAGCACCTGGACCCCGCGGCGCAGCTTGCGCGGAAGCAGCAGCATTTGCGGGATCTATTTTGGCAGCATGGGCAGGTGGCGCCGCAATCCTGGCTGCCGCCGGTGGCCCAGGATCCCTGGGGTTATCGTCGCCGTGCCCGCCTGGGCGCCCGCTTCGTGGAGAAAAAAGGCAGCGTACTGGTTGGCTATCGGGAGGCGCAAGGTGGCTTCGTGGCCGATCTGAGCCGATGTATGACGCTTCATCCGTTGATCGGCGAGCGAATCGAGCGGCTGCGTGACCTCCTTACGCAACTCGAGTGTCGGCGATATATTCCGCAAATCGAGGTTGCTGTGGGCGACGCAGACGTTGCCCTGATGATCCGTCATTTGGTGGCACTCGGCCCTTCGGACCGGGCGCGGCTAATCGCCTTTGCGCGGGCGCAGGCGGTGCAGATCTACCTGCAGCCCGGTGGACCCGACACCCTCGCGCCGCTGTGGCCCGCGGAAGCGAAACCGCTGCATTATCGGCTACCGGATTGGGGGTTGGAGCTGCAGTTCATGCCGGGGGATTTCGTGCAGGTCAATGGGGCCGTCAATCAGCGCCTCATTTCCCAAGCGGTGGCACTGCTGGCGCCGGAAAAGCACGAACGCATGCTCGATCTGTATTGTGGCATCGGCAACTTCACGTTGCCCTTTGCAGGATTGGTAGGGGAGATTGTCGGCTTGGAGGGTTGTGCCTCGCTGGTGGAGCGCGCCCAGGAGAATGCCCGGCGCAACGGCATTGACAATGCCCAGTTCCATCAGTCCGATCTCGCCTCGGCTGCCGCGTGCGCACCATGGCTGCAGCAATCTTGGCACACGCTCCTCATCGACCCGCCCCGCAGTGGATGCTCGTCGCTACTGGGTGCGCCGGAGATCGCCCGCCTACGGCGTATTCTCTACGTATCCTGCAACCCCGAAACCCTGGCTCGCGATGCCAGTCTGCTCGTGCGGCAGCAGGGATTCCAGCTCGCCCGTGCCGGGATCGTCGACATGTTCCCCCATACCAACCATGCGGAGGTGATTGCCCTGTTTGTTCGAGACAAACGGGGCTAGGCTACTGGCCCGGTGGAACAGCCTCCCGGTTTTGCGCGCCGATGCGTTCGATGACGCCCTCGATCCCAATCTGGGCGATCTGTGCGCCCACGGAGGCGCGGTAATTGGTGAGCAGACTGACGCCTTCCACGAGGACATCATAGACTTGCCACCGGCCATCCGCGCGGTGCAGGCGGTAATCCACCGAGACAGGTATTCCGTTACGCCGGGGGATCTGCGTTCGCACCATCGCGCGGTCGGCGTTCTCGGGCTGGCGTGTGGGCAGATACCGAACGTCGACGTCGGCATAGTCGAGCACTGCGGTGGCATAGGTACGCACCTGCAGTTCACGAAACTCATTGATAAACCGTTGTCTTTGCTCGGGACTCGTTTGACGCCAATATTTCCCGAGTATGAGCCGGGCCACGCGATCGTAGTCGATGTGCGGAGAAAGGAGCTCATCGACGATGGCATAGGCATGGGTTGGATCGTTGCGAATCGCGGTTTGCTCGCGCTTAAACGCGGCCAGCAGCGCCGCGGTGGTGCCTTCAATAAGCGCTCGGGGATCGACGCTCGCCGCTCGGCCCGCCGCTTCCTTACCTTCCACCGCCTTCCCCGCGAATACCAGCGCCAAAGCGACAAGCGAAACGAGAAAAAGGCGCAACGTCCATCCAAGCGTCTGATGTGCCTGCTTGGGGATGAACCGAATAGAGCGAACCATAGCATTCCTCTCATCAAGTCATCACTGCTGAATTGGAAAAACGTTGCCCGTTCGAATGGCCCCGATCCGCACGCGCGCTCCCACCCAGAACGTGGCGCGCCAAAGAACTTGCGAGAATGCCCCGGCCGTTAGCCGGCGCCAGTGGGTACGGACTCGATCAGCGCATCGATACGTTGCAGCAGCAGTGCGAAATCGGGCGATTCGCCGGACGTATAACTGAGATTGCGAAACAGGCTCGTGAGTTCAGTGAAGTAGTCCCTTGCCGCTTCTTTGTCATCAAAGCGATAGATGCGCTGTAGCAGACCGTAAATCTTGACGAATAGCAGCCGCTGGCGGTCAAGCGGCGTCGACACGTCGACCTCATCAAATGCATCCTGCTGCAGGTACACCCGATCGAGGAACAGTGACTTCTGGTAGGTGATGAAGTCATCGAGGCTCACACCTTCTTCGCCGGTAACCTGCATCATTTGCAGTATTTCATCACCTTGCCGGAGAAGTTCGATCATCTCTTCGACCCGACGCGTCCAGCCGGCTCCCATCTCCCGCTCATACCAAGGGGCAAGTTGCTCCATGTACCTTGACCATGACAACAGCGGATCGACGGCCGGATAAGAGCGCTTATACGCACGCTCGGCGCTGAGCCCCAGAAACGTTTTGACGGTGGCGAGGGTGGATTGGGTGACCGGCTCCTCGAAGTTGCCGCCCGCCGGAGAGACAGTGCCGATAAGGGTCAGGCTGCCGGTCTGGCCCGTGCCCGTGCGAATGACGCCCGCGCGCTCATAGACGCTACGGATGGTGGAATCGAGATAGGCCGGAAAGGCTTCTTCCCCGGGGATCTCTTCCATGCGGTTTGATATCTCGCGCATGGCCTGGGCCCAGCGCGACGTCGAGTCGGCCAGCATGAGCACGTCATAGCCCATCTGGCGGTAGTATTCACCCAGGGTGATGCCCGTATAGATGGACGCTTCGCGGGCCGCCACCGGCATTG
>JAGTVB010000327.1 GCA_018224385.1 Gammaproteobacteria bacterium | reverse complement strand
TGTGTGGAACTCATCAGTCGCTATCTCCTCATCCTCAAAAATTCAGTGCCTTGCGCAATAATCTTCCCATTCAAAGCCCGCCCCGCGTGCTCGTCGCCAAGAGGCCGACCCTCGAAGGTCGCCTCGGAACAAGGATTTTATGGGATTGGCGCGGTCCGGAAGGGAGTGGATTGTGTAGGTCGTCTCGGCCGGCAACGGTTACTTTGCATGATCCAATATAAGGGCAAAACCCAGCTTTCAAAAGTCCAACGTTTTGTTATAAAGGTTCGGAAAGTTCGCAGAGACGTCAATTCCACTCGCAAGTGACGGCACAAGCCCGCGGACGGTGCCTTAGAGCGTGTCTTGTTGTTCATTTAATGATATAGACACCATCCCTCGTCACCAGTTCCGGTTATCACCTGTGTATGTCACCAAGCAGCGTCGCTTTATAGCCGATTAGGGCGGGGCCTCGATCCGTTTGCCGGCTTACGTTCCAGCAGCACAAAAACGTCATGCCCATGATTTGTAATTTATAAATGGCGAACACTCGACGTGGTCACGGGTGAAGTAGGCGGCGTCTGCAGTATCCCGCCTCGTTGTGCTGGAGGGAGTGCGTCTGGGGCTAGAAAGTATGACCAAAGGTGAGATAAAACAATGCGCTCTCTTCTTCGCTGAAACCGGCATCGATACGTGCTACCAGAGCCTGACCGAGCGCAAACCGCAGGCCACCGCCGTAGCTGTAGCGGATCTCGCTGCCAACGGATGAGACAAAGTCGGAGCCCAACTGGCGGCCGATGTCCCCATCACTCAGGAACACCCGCCCCCCTTCCACGAAACCAACACCATCGATGCGGATCTGCCAAAGGTCGAAGAACTGGAAGTCTAAGAGCTTCAGCCGGTATTCGGCGGTTGCCAGCGCGGCGGTGCGACCGAGAAAGCGGTACTTGAAAAAGCCGCGCAGGGTTCTGTTGCCACCGAGGTAGGCAAGCTCATAGAAAGGGATATCCTCGATCGCGCCGTCGATGTATGTTCCCCCGACGCGCAGACCAAACACTTGTCGGCGCGTTAGTAACGGGAGAAGATAACTGGCCTCAAACGAGTAGCGCGTATATTGGAAGTCGCTCCCCAGCGACTTATCGACATGCGCGACGGACGCCAAGAGACTCCAGCCGCGAGTTGGGCGGGTAATGTCTTTGCGATTGTTGAAAATCAGCGACAATGACAGCGGCACCGTATCACCGCCATCGATTCCCGTCAGATTTGGAAAAAAAGTCCGCGTGAACGGTACGGGGGGATCGTCGCTGGTTTTGCCATCGGTGACATCGGCCCGCCAAAACCCGATACCGAAGGCGAGTGAAAGCTGCTCCCGTAGCCGCCAGGCGAGTGTCGCCGAGCCGCCGATTGACTGGAATTCATGAGTCGAAACCGGGTCCGGACCGAGATCATTGTTACCCAGCCCGAAAAACTCCTCGGTTTTGTCAGAGAAAAACGCTGTGCGCAGGATCGTCATCAGCCTTCCTCCGCCCAGGTTAGGTTGGATGAGCATAAATTCGTAATTCTGTTGCCCCTCCACGGCAACGATAGCATTGAGATCCAGGGTCAGCCCGCTCTCAAAAAAGTTTCGATCGGTGAACTTCAGCCCCGCGTTGATTCCTTGATCAGGGCTGTATCCGACCTGCGGAAGCAAGGCCCAGCTCTTAGAATTCGTGGCCTCTGCGTCCTCCGCTTGCAGGGTTCGCATGATATCGCTGATGGCGAGCTCGGTTTGGAGATCATCGCGGGCTGCAACATCGCCTGGGACCATCCCGGGGGACAGGACGGCGGCGACCAGCAGCCACCGCACGCGGTGTAGATGGATCTCAAACATGTCCTGCCTCTGGCCAGCGTCCTCCAGGTAGCTGAATGAGCCACCGGTGATTCCGCGCGCAACGCGGGGGCGAGATTACTCCGCCCTGGCCGCTCTGCAACCGCCGCTAAACGAATGAGGCACGCCTCGGTGAACCGGGTTAAATAGGTATCTGACCCCGCGCAACGGCGGATCGGAAAGATAGCATTGCCCTTCAGCTCGCATTTTTGAACAGACTTTCCCTGGCCGCACGACTAATGGCCACTACCGCCGGATGCTTGATTCGCCTCTCGGCCGAGATGGCGTAAAATCGTTCACGGACCTTATCCGTGCGCCCGATGACCTTCGCGTCGTAGTGCCGCTTTACCTCTTCCCCGATAGCGGAGGGGGCGGCAAAAACTCTTGCTCCGGCTTGACCGAATGCCTTTGCCAGAGCGCTGTCCTTAAACTCATTCAAGAACCGAGTCTGGCCACTGACGGTTTGTGGCGTAAGATAGAGCAGCTCGGATGCCCGCGCAATGGAGCCTTCCTTGGCAACCCTCCAGAAATAATAAGGATGGTTGTAGTTGAGGTGCCGCATCGCGAACCTTCCGCCTTTATCGCCTTTATATAAGGGCAAAGTGTTTATGATAGGTTGAAACCCAGCGCTTGGGGCAGAAAATAATAGGGGATTTCGCGGCGCCCGTGGCGCCGGGGAAACGCTGGAAGGCTCTGTTTGCTGCCGACGACTGGTGTCGGATAACTTGTTGGCTATCGGCAATCCCCCGCCCGTCACGACTTGGAGGACAACATGAGCAAACCGGTCTGTGCGATCATCGGCGTCGGCCCTGGAAATGGTGCCGCGTTCGCTCGGAAGTTCGCCGCGGAAGGCTATACGCTCGCCCTCTGTGCTCGCAGTGGCGACTACCTCGCTCGGTTGAGCGCGGCCTTTGACGGGGCTCGCGGGTATATTTACGACGTCAGAGATGCTCAGGCTGCGGAGCCGATCTTTAATCAGATCCGGGCCGATCTGGGCCCGATAGCAGTGCTCATCTATAATGCCGGCGCCGGCGAATTCAGCAACATTGAGCAGGCTTCCGTGGCATCATTTGAAGCGGCCTGGGAAATCAACGCCCGCGGCCTGTTTGTTGTTGCCAAGCACGTTATCCCACACCTGCGCGAACGCAAAGGCGGCAACATCATCGTTATCGGGGCCACCGCTTCTCTCACAGGTAGAGCCGGCTTTGTGCCGTTCGCTTCGGCCAAATCCGCTCAACGAAGCCTGGCACAGTCACTGGCGCGCCATCTCGGAGCAGAGAACATCCACGTTGCCTACGTCGTGATCGATGGGATCATTGATCTGCCGCGGACCCGCGAGCAGATGCCGGACAAACCAGACACGTTTTTCATGCGTGCCGACGATATCGCGCAGACCGTGTTTTTCCTCACGCAACAGCCCCCGCAGGCATGGACTTTCGAGCTCGACCTTAGGCCTTTTGGTGAGACATGGTAGCAGCCATCCCACAGCGCGTCGGTTACGCCTAAGTGACCATGCAGAATACAGCAGCCACGGTAGTTAAGGAGTTGGTGCTGGTTGGGGGTGGGCATAGCCACGTCGCGGTACTAAAACGGTTTGGGATGCGACCCCTGCCTGGCTTGCGGCTTACCCTGATAACCCGTGATTTGCACACGCCCTATTCGGGCATGCTGCCGGGTTATATCGCCGGCCACTATGAGTACGATGACTGTCACATTGATCTGCGTAAACTCGCACGGTTCGCCAGGGCGCGCCTTTATCATTCGCCGGTCGAAGGCCTCGACCTTGCCGAAAAACAGGTGCACTGCCGGGATCGCCCGCCGGTTCGCTTCGATCTACTCTCCTTCAATATCGGGTCCCGCCCGCAAACGCTGGACATACCCGGCGCCGACAAGTATGCCCTCCCCGTCAAGCCTATCGATCGGTTCCTGGAGGGCTGGGGAGAACTCATTGGCCGCGTTCTCAACAGCACCGCGCCGTTTCGCATTGCGGTTGTGGGCGGCGGCGCTGGCGGTGTGGAGCTGGCGCTGGCAACCCAACATCGGCTGCGCAAAGAGCTGACAGACGCCGGACGCAGCACAGGGACGCTGCAGCACTGTTTGGTGACCGATACACCCGAAATCCTGCCAAGCCACGCCCCACGAACACGGGCGGCTTTTCAAAAGGTTCTCGCTTCGCGCCAGATTTCGATCTTTACCAATCACCGAGGGTCCGGGATCGAGCCCGGGCGGCTCCATTGTGAAGGCGGCCAAACCCTGGAAGCGGACGCGGTCCTTTGGGTCACCCACGCGGGCGCGCCTCCTTGGCTCGCCCACGCAGGCCTGGCAACCGATGCCCGCGGCTTCCTCCTGGTTGATGACGCGTTGCGCTGCGTGTCCCATCCAGAAGTTTTTGCCGCCGGCGATATTGCCACCGGCCAAAATCATGCGCGCCCCAAAGCCGGTGTGTTCGCGGTGCGCCAAGGCCCGCCACTGGCCGCCAACCTGCGGTGTGCCGCGCTGGGTAAAGCCCCGAAGCCCTTCACCCCGCAAAAGAATTTCCTGAGCCTGATCACCACCGGCGATCGGTATGCCATCGCCTCCCGCGGCGGCTGGTCGCTCCAGGGAGCCTGGGTGTGGCGCTGGAAGGACTGGATCGATCGCCGTTTCATGGCCAAATACAACCGCCTTCCGGTGATGGAAGGGGGCCAAAGCGCCACAATCGATCCGCGGCTCACCAGCCAAGCTACGCTGCGAGAGATTTCCGCCGTCGCCATGCGCTGCGGCGGCTGCGGTGCGAAAGTGGGCAGCACCACCCTGTCCCGCGTTATCAGCCGCATCCAAACCCGACCGCACCGCGACGTGCTGGTGGGCCTGCAAGAGCCCGACGATGCGGCGGTGCTGCGGGTCGAGTCCGGCAAAGTGCTGGTGCAGAGTGTGGATTACTTCCGCGCTTTTGTGGACGATGCCTACGACTTTGGCCGCATTGCGGCCAACCATAGCCTTGGCGATATTTTTGCCATGGGCGCGAAGGCTCAGTCCGCGCAGGCCATCGCTACCGTGCCCTACGGCACGGAGGCAGCGGTCGAGGAGGCACTCTATGACATGCTTCGCGGCGCCCTGGAAATTCTCGAAGACTGCGGCGCCGCGCTGATTGGCGGACATTCCAGCGAGGGGGCCGAGCTTGCCTTCGGACTGGTGGTCAATGGTATCGCCGCGCCCGACGCGCTGCTACGCAAGGGCGGCATGCAACCGGGCAACCGCCTGGTGCTCACTAAGCCCCTTGGCACCGGCACGCTGTTTGCCGCCGACATGCGTCACGCCGCCAAAGGCCGCTGGATTCAAGCGGCCATCGCGTCGATGGTGCAGTCCAATGGAAATGCCGCCGACTGCGTACGCCGACACGGAGCAACCGCCTGTACCGATGTCACCGGCTTCGGTCTGCTTGGCCATCTGGCAGAAATGACGCGGCCCTCAGGGGTCGACGCGGTGATCGACTTAGAGCTCCTGCCGGTATTGCAGGGTGCCCGTGAAACGATGCGTGCCGGCATTTTCAGTTCTCTACAACCTCAAAACGTACGTCTTCGACGCGCCGTTCGTAATCTGGAGGAGGCGGCATCGCATCCGCATTATGCCTTGCTGTTCGATCCACAAACCGCCGGAGGGCTATTGGCGAGCCTTCCTGAAAAGACTGCTGAGACGTGCGTCACCGAGCTACGTCAGCTGGGATATGCCCAGGCCACCCTCGTCGGGCGCGTGGAGCCAGAAAGCAACGCCACAGCACCCATTCGGCTGCTCACCACGAGTAGCGTACGACCGACATCGCGATAACCTTGCCGGGTTTGGTGGCAAAACGCACGCTTTAACAAAGCGATTTATGCACAACCGCTGAGCTCGGCAATGAGTTCCGCCCACGCCCGTAACTCGCGGGCCGGCGTAAACAACTCCTGACGCCGTTCGCAGGCCTGCTTGAGCGCTTGGTAGAACGGGCCTTGCGTCTCAGCGCGCAACAAGCAGGTGCGCAGATCCTCGGTATCCCCGAGGCGGTAATAACCCGGGTAGTCACTGCCAAGTAAGCCCTCATTACCCGGTAT
>JAGTVB010000326.1 GCA_018224385.1 Gammaproteobacteria bacterium | reverse complement strand
TCGATTACCCAGCGGCAACCATTGAGGCTGAAATCGTTGCCCATGAAGGTAATGTCGACCAGGCGCTCGCCGAAAAACTGGTCCGAGTGGCGCAGCGGTCCCGGAATCTTAACCCATGTTCACACCTTCCCCCGCATTTTTGCCCGGTTTTCCCCACCACAGAAGCGTAAGCCATTGAAATTGGGAAGAGGGACATTCGAGCGGCAGGAAGTAGAGCCATAATATTTTCTGTTTCTAGTTGAACCAGCCGGCGATCTGCGTTACGGTCGTTGTATGTACGTCCGCCGCACGCAAACCCGTAGTACCGCCAGCGGCGAAAGCTACTTCACTCATCGCCTCGTTCGTTCCGAACGGCGCGGCCAGAAGGTACGTGCGGTCACCGTGCTCAATCTCGGTCGGCATTTCCCGATCCCCCAAGAGCACTGGCCGGCGCTCTGCGCTCGCATCGAGGAACTGGCGTGCGGCCAGGAAGCGCTGCTACCCATGGACAGTCCCCCGAGCGTCGAAGCGGCCGCCCAGCGCTACGCGGCCTTACTACTGGCGCGCTGGGGGGAACACCGGGGCACTGCGGCGGGGGGCGCTGCGGCGGCGCCCGGGACTGCGGTCAGTACCGACGTGCAGTCGGTCGATGTCGACTCCCTGGAGTTGACGCGCCCGCGCTCGGTGGGGGTAGAAGAGGTGGCGCTGTGGGCGATGCACACGGTCGGGTTCATCGAACTGCTGATCGGCTTGGGCCTGTCGGGCCTGCTGCGTTCGGTCATCCTGGGGGTGATTATCGGGCGCCTGGCGCACCCTGGCTCGGAACGGGCCACAAGGCGCTGGCTAGAGCAGCGCAGTGGCTTGGGGGAGTTGCTGGAGGTGGATTTCGAGGCGATGGCCGAGAATGCGCTGTATCGCGCCTCGGATGCCTTGATGAAGCATCGCTCGGCCATTGAGGACGGCTTGTTTAATCGGGTCAGCGACCTTTTCGGGCTGGAGACCACGGTGAGCCTCTACGATCTGACCAACACCTATTTCGAGGGCGAGGCGGCGGTGAATCCGAAGGCCCAGCACGGAGCGTCCAAGGAAAAGCGCACCGATTGTCCTCTCGTGACCTTGGGTTTGGTCCTGGATAGCAGTGGCTTTGTGCGCCGCTCCGAGTGCTTTGACGGCAATGTCGCCGAGGGCACGACACTGGCCAGGATGCTGCAGCGTTTGGGCGCCCCGGCGGGTGCCCTCGTCGTGATGGACCGCGGCTTGGCCGCGGCAGAGAATCTCGCCTGGCTGCGGGGGAAAGGCTATCGGTATCTCGTGGTCAGCCGCGAGCGGGAGCGCCAGTTCGACCCCCAGGCCGCGATCGGCATCGAAACCGCCGCGGGAGACCCGATCCAGTTACAACTCGTGCGCGATGAGGCCGGCCAGGAGGTGCGGTTGTATTGCTACTCGCAGGCGCGGGCTGAGAAGGAGAACGCCATCACGCGCCGCTTCGCCGAACGGTTCGAGAGCGGTTTGCAAAAAATCGCCGACAATCTCTTAAAACCACGGGGCGAGAAGCGCCTTGCCAAACTCAACGAACGCCTGGGCCGGCTCAAGGAAAAATGCCGCGGGGCGGGCCAGCACTATGCCATTGAGCTTGTCCCCGACGCGACCGGCCAGAAGGCCACCGCTCTGCGCTTCGCAAAACAGCCTATCGAAGGCACCCGCCTCACCCATCCCGGGGTCTACTGCCTGCGCAGCAACGAAACCACCTGGGATGCTGAACAGATGTGGCGAACCTTTACGATGCTGACAGATCTCGAAGCCGTGTTCCGCAGCCTGAAATCGGAACTCGGTCTGCGCCCGGTGTTCCACCACAAGGAAAACCGCGTCGACGGCCATCTGTTCATCACCGTACTGGCCTATCAGTTTGTCCAGATTATTCGTCGCCAGCTCAAGGCCCGGGAAATAGCGAACCGCTGGAGCACGTTACGCGAGGTGTTGGGGAGTCAGTGTCGGGTTACCGCCACCTTCAAGAGGGCCGATGGCCGTACCCTGCACGTGCGCAAAGCAACCCGGGCCGAACCCGAGACCCTCGCCATTTACCAAGCGCTGAACCTCAACCCCGCCCCGGGAGGGATCGTCAAAATGATCGTTTAACCTGCCTTTTCCCCCCGATAACGAGCATGTAGTGCCACTCGCCATTTTATTGATCGTTAACCTGCCGATTATTAAAAAAAATTTTTCTGGGTATGTGAAGATGGGCTAAGGGCACAGCGCAGAAGAAGATCTTCCGCGACTGCTTCACCACTGTGGACCCCGAGGCCGCGCCGGTGATCGCCAAACACCACAAGGTGGAGGCGCTCGACCGCGCCGCCCTGTTTCCCAGCCAGACTCTGCACGCCGACCTCGGCAAGGATGATCTGTACGGCCTGCTGGGCCTGCACGCCGATGGCAAGGGCAAGCACATCGAGTACGAACCCGACCCGGCGCTGAAGGATGCCGAGAACATCCCGCTGAAAGAGGACATCGTCAGCTACGTGCTGCGCGAGG
>JAGTVB010000325.1 GCA_018224385.1 Gammaproteobacteria bacterium | reverse complement strand
GTCGTCGACGTGCTGCTCGAGATCAAGGAGGGCAATCCCAAGCTGTCGGTGCAGCTGGTCATCCGCGAGGCGCGGCGCCGTGATGAGGTGCCCGACGAGTTGCCCTTGCCAAACTCGGCATCGCCCTGATTCAGGCCCGCCCCTACGGTCCCCAAGGAAAGGGGAAAATCGAACGCTGGTTCAAAACGGTCCGCGCACAGCTGTTGACCCGTTTGACCGTACCCGACACCGCCAATCTCGGGGCCCTGAACCGCCGGCTGTGGGCCTGGGTGGAGGGGCAATATCATCATACCCCCCATCGCGCACTGGGGGGACGTGACACCCCTGGAGCAGTGGGCGCACAGCGCCGAGGGGGTGCGTTTCCCCGAGCCCGCTCTGGACCTCGATGATCTGTTCCTGTTCCAGGCCCAGCGCAAGGTGCAGAAGGACCGCACCGTCAGTCTCAACGGCGTGCTCTATGAGCTCGATGCCGCGCGGGTCGGTGAGAAGGTCACTCTGCGCTTCGATCCCGCCGCCGCGCCTGAACGCGCGGTGCAGGTCTGTCACCAGGGCCGGTTCGTCGAGCAGGCCAAGCCGGCCCAAACCTACGCCAATTGCTTACGTCTTGCCGCCACCGTCCGTCCTGCACGCTCAACGTCAATGGCCCGGCCGCCGAACCGGCGCCTACGGGATTGAAGTGGCGTACGCTGCCCGATGCGGGCAAGGAGCAGCGCTGATGTACCGCAAGCACTTCGCCTTGACCACCTTCCCGTTCGATTCTCAACTGCAGCCCGAAGAGCTGTTTGCCTGCGCAACCCTGACCGAGGCCGAGCTGCCGTTGAAACACCTCTTGGAGCTGCGCGCCATCGGCCTCGTGACCGGCGAGGCCGGCTCGGGCAAGACCACGGTTTGTCGCAAGCTTGTCTCCTCCCTGCATCCGGGCCTTTACCGGGTCTTCTATGTGCCGCTCTCGACCAGCAACGTGATGGACATGTACAAGTCCATCGGCTGGGAGTTGGGGTTACCGACAGAGCGTAACCGCGCGGGGGCCTTCCGCGTCATCCGCACCGAAATCACCCGCCTGACCCTGGAGGCCAAGCAGCGCCCGGTGCTGATCGTCGACGAGGCCCATCGTCTGCGCCTGGCGGGCTGCGAGTTGCCCCTGTTCGAGCCCCCTGCCATCGAGGCGCTGTTCCAGGCGACCCAGGGGATGCCACGCAAGGTCAACCGCCTGGCCCACTATGCCCTGACCAGCGCCGCCATCGATAAGGCGAACACCGTCACCGCCGAACACGTCCAGGCAGCGCGCGAGGAGGTGGCACCATGACCCCGCTGTCCGAGCTTTTTACCCTGAAGCTGCCCGATGATTGGACCCCGCAAGAGACCCTGGCTGCTTACGAGCGGCTCAACGATCGGGCCAACGCCATCTGGAACCGCTATGAGCTCGTCTTGATCGAGCAATTGCGTGGCAAGCTCGACCAGGATAATGACTCACCGCCGGAGTCGTTCGACTTCGACGACCCACTGCCCTTCTGAACCGATCGCGGCGGGCAACCACCCGCCGCTGTCGCCCACGGTCGCTCCTTTTCGCAACATAACCCTGACCACAGCGTCGGTTTAGATTTCGGAGCGCGCCTCACCACCTTCCCAGATTCCGCCATCTTCCAATGCTATCCCACCGGTGACTTTAATGTGGGAATACGACCCCGATCTGCTCCGGATTATTTTGAGAAATTGGCGGTGGAATAAACCAAGCGACAACACTAGACGCAATAACCCGAATCGGTCCGCCAGTGGCCCTTCATTGCGGCATCATTTTCCGACATGTTTACTCTGGGGTAGTAGCAGATCCTCCAAGAAAAAAGCCGATAGCGAGGATCGACCAGAAAGGCCGGCCTTTCGGTAGACCGCACGCGCTTGTTCCCTAATGGTGCGCTCGCTGGTCTGGCGGATGTTAGCGATTTCTTTGTGACTCAAGCCCTTTAATAGAAGAAGGGCAACCTCGGCCTCGGCTCTGGTGAGTTGCCAACACGTAAATTGCCGCGCGATCGCCGCCCCAAGACCTTGGATCAGTTCATGATTTTCTTTCCGCCATCGTTCAGCCTCTATCCGCGCCTCGGCAAGATCCGTACGAACCTGCTCGAACTGACGCCAGAGAAACGTGATACCACCCGCCGCTACGAGCAGCACCACGAGCTCAACAGCTAAGTGCGGCCGACTGGCTCCGGCGTGATAGTCGACGATGAGATCCGACATGATGAGCAGCGCAATAACGGCAAAAAGCGCCGTTGCCACCCGCGCGGACCGATGCTCTTGTATGTCATCCGGCATATAGGACGCTGCTCCCAGTGCAAAACTTAAGTCTATGTCGGATGCCGGATTTTATCAGCGTGAACCGCCACGCACACTAAAGCACATCGCAAAGATTGGAGACACCACATGAAAGCCAGGGAAAATTCGGTTTTAGTCTGGGACCCTCTTGTGCGCATTGGCCATTGGATGCTAGTGATCGCGTTCTTTACAGCATACTTCACGGAAGACGACTTCCTTACCCAACACGTTTGGGCGGGCTATGTGGTCGGCATCGTCGTCTGCATACGGCTCCTGTGGGGATTTGTCGGCACCAAGCATGCTCGGTTTACTGACTTCGTGCGCTCGCCGGCAACGGTAATACGGTACCTCCGCGATCACATGACAAACCGTGCGAGGCCCTATGTCGGACACAATCCCGCTGGGGGGGCTATGATCGTTCTCCTCCTGATCGGTCTGGCCGGAACCGTGTTTTCAGGACTGGTGCTGTATGCGATCGAGGAAGACGCGGGCCCACTTGCCGGTTGGGTTGCCGAAAGCGCTTCCACTCCGGCACTGCCCGCTCTGATCCCCAGTGCCAACGCGAATGGAGATGAGCGAGAAGGCGGAAAAGAGCATGCGGACGAGGCCCGCGAGGCATTCTGGGAAGAGCTGCATGAGATTTTCACCAATGTCACCTTGGTTCTTATTGCATTCCATGTCGCGGGGGTGCTGTTTTCAAGTTACGTTGACAAGGAAAACCTGATCTGGGCAATGGTCACCGGGCGAAAGCGGCACAGTCCGGAGACGCCTTCCCAGGAGTAACGGCCCCTCGGGTACACCGAGTTCGAAAGCACTCAAAACGACCTCGGGATCCGAGCCGACGAGGCACTGGCACTGGAAATAGCGGGACTGATCGAATTGCAGGGTGGTTACTTTACACTTCACTCGCTGGGAGTGGGGGTCAAGTCTTGACTTAAGATATCATATTTCAAGACGTGACCATAGCGTCTGACCACTGTTGTATTGGCCATCGACGTGAAAACTGTGGTATCCAGATGGCCAAACCGCGGCTTCAAGCCCAAGCGCCTGACCGCCTGGGAAGCAAGCCGCGCATACACCAGCGTCACATCGTGCTCATAAAGCTTCTCCAAGGCCCGACCGGTCACATCATCGTTGAGATGCTCGGGACCAATACCGGCCCCGATGAGCCGCTCCGTGGGCTTATCCTGGAAAAAATGCGGTACCAGGTAACGGCGCTGATTCACAAACCCCAACCCATTGAGCACCATCGCCTTGACCGCTTGGCCCACCGACACGATACGCCTTTCATGATCCTGTG
>JAGTVB010000324.1 GCA_018224385.1 Gammaproteobacteria bacterium | reverse complement strand
GCAGCAGACCTGATTTAAAGTAAAGTAACGTTTTGTGGCGAAGCTTTTTATATCCGATTTGCACCTAAGCGCAACGCGCCCCGAGATGGTTAAGGCTTTTCTTGCCTTCCTCGAACAGCAGGCAACCCGTGTCGAGGCCCTGTTTATCCTCGGTGATCTCTTCGACCAATGGCTGGGAGATGATGACGAAACGGATCCCCATCCCGTGGTTGTTGCGTCGCTCGCTCGCCTCACCGCCTCCGGGGTCGCCGTCAGCCTGCTGCACGGAAACCACGATTTTCTGCTAGGCAAGCAGTTTGCGGCGCGCACCGGTTGCGAGCTGCTTCCCGATGCGACGGTTATCGAGGTTCATGGGACATCGGTGCTCATAATGCACGGGGATACGCTTTGCACAGACGACATCGCCTACCAAGCGTTGCGCGCTCAGGTGCGCGATGGCGCCAATCAAGCGCGCTTTCTCGCATTGCCGTTGCCAATGCGGGCAGCCGAAGCCGATTCCCTGCGCGCCGCCTCGCAGCAACAGAGCCGACTCAAAAAGCAAACCATTATGGACACCAATCCGAGCGCCGTGGAGCGGACCATGCGCGAGCATGGCGTAATGCATCTGATTCACGGACACACGCATCGCCCGGCGATACATTCCTTCTACATCGGTGACCAACAGGCAACGCGAATCGTTCTCGGCGACTGGTATCGGCAACCCCATGCGCTCGTATGGAATGAAACAGGTTATCGGGTAATAGACGCCCCGCTGCAGAATACAGTCTCCTAGCTGCTCCCAGAAATTACCCCTCGTGCCTCTTTTGGCGGTGCTTCGCCCCCTACGGCGGCCGCATACCGGAGGCTATGGCAAACCGAATTTGCCCCTGAACTCGGCGACAACATCCCACAGCGGCGGGTCCAGTCGCGCCCTCACTTGATCCACGATCCACTGAGGAACTCCGCCGTAAAAGGCCTCCGCAATGCCGCCCGCGATGCAGGCCATGGTATCACTATCGCCCCCGAGGGAAACCGCATTGCGTACCGCATCCTCATAGTCTGAAGATTCGAGAAACGAGATAATGGCCTCAGGCACGGAGCCCTGACAGCTCACATCGAACCGATACTCACCGCGTATGCCATCAAGGGCTCGTTCGAGGTCATACGCGAAGTGCGCCTGGATAGCGCGTCGGATGTGATGTTTGCTTGCGTCGGTGCGCGCCATGAAAACAGCCGCCGCAGTTGCCTGAGCACCACGAATTCCCTCGGGGTGGTCATGGGTGACCCGCGCGCTGCGACGCGCCTCGGCAAGGACCTCCGACCATGTGTCCCGTGCCCATCCCGTGGGGGCGACACGCATCGCCGCCCCATTGCCAAAGCTCCCATACGGCGCCACCTGATCGGAACTCGCCCAGCGGACGAAGAAACCTCCGAAACCACGATCGGGGTAAGCACGAAAGTACCGTTTAAAGGCGGCGGCATAATCTGCGCCCCTGAGAAGAGCCTCCGCCACAGCGACCGTTAGAACCGTATCATCCGTGAAACGGGATTGCTGACTGAAAAGCGGGAAATTCTTCGTCTTGAGGGGCTTGCCTTCATACACTGAACCAATGACGTCACCTGCAATCGCGCCAATCATGGCGTATCCAATTCGGCCGATGCGCCTGGACCTGAGATCCAATGCGCTAAAATACTACGTTCAGCATGATCAGCATGACCACCAGGAACAGCACCGTCATGCCACCGCCGGCGCGCATGAAGTCGGCGACTCGGTAACCGGCGGGTCCCATGAGGAGCGCATTGACCTGATGCGTCGGGATTAGGAAGGAGTTGGAAGTAGCCAGCGCCACCGTAAGGGCAAAAATGGCGGGATTGGCCCCCGCACCGATGGCGATGTTAACAGCCAACGGCACCAACAAAACCGTCGCCCCCACGTTAGACATCACCAGAGTAAACACGGTCGCCAACACCGCAATCACGGCCTGCAGCACCCAGGTGGGCACGTCACCCATAACCGCCAACGTTTCCTGAGCGATCCACGCCGCGGTGCCGGTGGTCTCCACAGCCACACCCAAAGGAATGAGGCTTGCCAGCAAGAACACCGTTTGCCAACTTACGGCCCGATAGGCTTCATCAATAGTCAGCACACCGCTCAGAATCATGCCTACGGCGCCCACCAATAACGCTATAGAGAGCCGAAGATCGGTAAAAAGTACCAAGCTCAAGGCAATAGCAAAAAAGAGCACGGCATGAAACAGCTTGTGCGGGCGATGGATCTCATGAGGGTAATCGGTAACGATGACAAAATTGCGGTCAGTCGACAGCGTGTGGAGATCGTCCCAGGCGCTATGCACGATCAGCGTGTCGCCGGCCCGCAGCACCAATGTCCTGAGGTTTTCGCGGAGCGTTTCCTCACCGCGGTGCACGGCCAGCACATTGAGCCGATATCGGTGGCGCATACGAATGGTACCGATGCTCTCACCTATGAGCTCGGACCCAGGCGGAATAACGATCTCCGAGATCCCGGCGCGGGAGGGATTGAGCGTCTCGACGAAAGCGTTGAGGTCCTTGTTGAGCTCCAGCTTGTTTCTCCGTCTAAACTCCTTGACTTGCTTCTCTTCCCCCATGAGTGCAAGCACCGAACCAGTCCAAATCATATCGTCTCGCGGCGGCGCAAGTCTCACTTCGTTGACATTGCGGATTCCAAGAATAAATGGCGCGCCGTCTTGCGCCTCGGCCTCTTCAACACTGACCGCAGCGATCGTGCTCTCCAGCGGCACTCTCGCCTCGTAAATGTCCCCCTCGAGTCCGTAGATCTCTTTGAAATACCGAGTAGTTGCCTCTGGATCCGCTTTTGCCGCCTTTACCACCGGCAGCACCAGAGGACCAGCCAGCACGAAATAGAGTATGCCACTGACGAGCAGCGCAACGCCCACCAGGGTCACGTCGAACAATTGAAAGGTCGACATTCGCGCGACGCCTTGGGGCAAACTCTGATTGGAGGTCAAGATCAGATCGTTCAAGAGAATTAAGGGGCTCGATCCGATCATGGTTACGGTACCGCCAAGAATGGCGCAAAAACCCATGGGCATGAGCAAGCGTGACAAAGGCAGACCGGTGCGCGTCGAAATACGACTCACCACTGGAAGAAAAAGGGCCGCCGCGCCCACGTTTTGCATGAAGCTCGATATGAACCCCACCGTACCCGCAATAATGGGAATGATTCGCTTCTCAGTGCTACCGCCGATTTTTAGGATATAACCGGCGAGTTGGCTCATGACGCCGGTCCTGTCCAAGCCCGCTCCGATAATCATAACCGCGATAATCGATATGACGGCGTTACTCGCGAAACCATCGAAGATTTCCGTGGACGGCACAATCCCAATCACACCGAGTATCACCATCACGAGGATAGCGGCCACGTCGACGCGCACCACCTCCGAGACAAACAGGTAGATCGTAAATGCGAGGATCGTGAGCACGACCCACATATCAGAAGTAAGGACAAGCTGTTCAGTCACGGCAGGATAAGGCGGCGCTCAGTTCTTGGTTATTGGTTTTTAATTAGCGATAGGGGCAAAGCCCCGTGTCGCTATTCGCTTAATTATTAATTATGCGTGAACTCATCTTTGGGTAAGTTAGCGTACCATAATATGCTGTTACGGTGCGAGCCCGAAAAGGGCGACTCGTCTGGATGATTAAGCGCGATGTCGCCCTTGCCTATAACCCAGTACGAGACTTTGGGAAGCGGTCAGCAGAAGCTCCGCGCAAACGAAAACGGGCTACCCGTAAATCAACTTGACGGCATCGTTGCCAGCAAGCGCGGTCAGGCCCTTGAGCAGTGATTCGCTCGGCCGAATTCGCCAGGCGTCGCCGAGCGCAAGCCGCACCGCCGCATCGGCACGTCGGTAGTCGATGAACACCGGGATCGAGCCCTGCCGGTAGGGGCTTAAGACGCCCGCGAGCCTGTTTACGAAGCCACTGCCCAGCTGCTGCGCCGTCACTTCGATCGACAGATGGGTGGCATAACGCTCCCGGGCACGCTCCAGATCGTAGAGATTCTTCACCGTCAGGGCGTAGCGACCGCTATAATCATCCGCGGCAACTTCCCCTTCCGCGATGACCAAGGCATCTTTCGCCAGCACCTCGCGAAAGCGCTCAAATGCTTCCGCGTAGAGGATAGCCTCGAGGCGGGCGGTGCGATCATCGAGCGTGATCACCGCCATGCGGCCATTGCGGCTGTTCAAGGTACGAAGACTCACCACATACCCGGCCACCACGGTGCTGCGGCCCGGGTTGGGGCGCGCCTCAGCCAGCCGGTGGCTGGTAAACTGCGCCAGCTCCGCCTCGAACTGGGTGATGGGATGGCCGGTCAGATAAAGGCCGAGCGTTTCCTTCTCCCCCAGCAGACGCTCGGCTTCGGGCCATTCCTCGCATTGCACCGACTGCGGATCGGGCGGCCGCGCCGCGCTGGCGCCCCCAAATAGATCATTCTGACCGACGGCGCGATCACGGGTCGTCTGTTCTGCCGCGATCATCGCCTGCGTCAGCGTTGCCATCATCGAAGCGCGCGAGGCGCCCAAGCAGTCCAGCGCGCCGGCACGGATCAATGCCTCGACGACCCGTCGGTTCACTTTGCGCAGATCGATGGCACGGCAGAATTGGAACAGATCCGCAAACTCGCCGTGCGCCTCCCGGGCGGCGATGACGGTCTCCACTGCCGACTGCCCAACGCCTTTTATGGCGCCCAACCCATAGCGAATGGTTTTTTCATCCTCCACTGAAAACATGTACGCGCACCGATTGACGTCGGGCACCCGCACAGACAATCCGCAATCTCGCGCCTCTTCGATGAAGCCAACCACTTTGTCCGTATTGTCCATATCCGCAGACAGCACGGCGGCCATAAACGCAGCCGGATAGTGCCCCTTGAGCCATGCCGTCTGATAAGCGAGCAAGGCATAGGCGGCAGAGTGGGACTTGTTGAAGCCGTAGCCGGCGAATTTCTCCATGAGATCAAAGATGGCATTCGCCCGCGCTTCGGGAACCCCCCTCTCCTGCGCCCCAGCGACAAACACCGCCCGCTGCCGCGCCATTTCCGCCGGCGTTTTCTTACCCATGGCGCGCCGCAGGAGATCGGCGCCTCCCAGGGTATAACCGGCCAGCACCTGGGCAATCTGCATCACCTGCTCCTGATACAAAATCACCCCGTAGGTCGGCTTCAAAATGGTTTCCAGGGCCGGGTGAGGATAGGCGACCAAAGCGCGGCCGTGCTTGCGATCGATGAAGTCATCCACCATCCCCGATTGCAATGGCCCGGGGCGAAACAGCGCTACCAGAGCGATCACATCCTCAAAACAGTCGGGCAGCAAACGGCGGATGAGATCCTTCATGCCGCGGGATTCGAGCTGGAACACGGCGGTCGTAGCGCCGCGTTTGATCAGCTCATAGGCCGTTGCATCATTCAAGGGGATAGCAGCGATGTTGAGCTGGTGTTGATTTTCTCCGGCGTGTTGATTGATGTTTTTTACGGCGCGATCGATGATGGTGAGCGTGCGCAGTCCCAGAAAATCGAACTTGACCAGCCCCGCCGCCTCGACATCGTCCTTATCCAGCTGAGTGACCACCGAGGTCGCCCCCGGTTCGCAGTAAAGCGGGGTGAATTCAGTCAGCGGCGCCGGCGCGATCACGACGCCGCCGGCATGGCGCCCGGCGTTGCGCACCAGTCCTTCGAGCCGCATCGCCAAGTCAATCAACGTGCGTACGTCTTCCTCGTCGTGGTAGCGCTGATGCAGCCGTTCTTCTCCCGCCAGCGCCCGACTCAAGGTGATCCCGAGATCAAAAGGGATCAGCTTGGCGATTTGATCCACGAAACCGTACGGATAGCCAAGCACCCGCCCGACGTCGCGCACCACCGCCTTGGCCGCCATGGTGCCGAAGGTGATGATCTGCGCCACGTAATCCGGGCCACCGTAGCGCTCCGTCACATACTCGATCACTCGGTCGCGTCCCACCATGCAAAAATCCACATCAAAGTCGGGAAGCGACACCCGTTCCGGATTCAGAAAACGTTCGAACAACAGATCATAGAGGATGGGATCCAGGTCGGTGATGCCAAAGGAGTACGCCACCAGCGAACCAGCCCCTGAACCCCGACCGGGCCCCACCGGAATATCATGCTCGCGCGCCCAGCGGATAAAGTCGGCGACGATTAAAAAATATCCGGCGTATCCCATGCCGGTAATGACCTCGATCTCGTGCCGAAGTCGGGCCTCGTAGAGCGCGCGATCGGTCTGCTCACCCACCGTGGTGCTGTGCTTCTCGCTCGCTAGGCGGGTCGTGAGCCCTTGCCAAGCCTGCTCTTCGAACCAACCCGTCGCCGTTTTGCCCGCCGGCACGGGAAAGTCCGGCAGAAAATTCTGACCGAGCCGCAGCGCGACATTGCAGCGCCGCGCAATCTCCACCGCATTTTCCAGCGCTTCCGGAAAATCCCGGAACAACGAAGCCATCTCCTCCGGGCTGCGCAGGTACTGCTGATTGGAATAGCGGCGGGTGCGGCGCTGATCCGCCAGAGTTCGGCCTTCCTGGATGCACACCCGTGCCTCGTGTGCCTCGAAGTCGTCGCGCGAGAGAAAACACACCTCGTTGGTCGCCACCATTGGCACATCGAGCGCCGCTGCCATAGCAACCGCCTGTTGCAGGTACTGAGCTTCGCCCTGACGGCCGGTTCGCTGCAGTTGAAGATAATAGCGATCCGGAAAGTATTCGAGCCACCAGCCAAGAAGGCGGCGCGCCTGCTCCTGCTGACCGTTGAGCAACGCACGCCCCACGTCACCCGCCATACCACCGGACAACGCGATGAGCCCGGCGCTGGCCTGTTCTAGCCAGGCCCGCTGGATAACCGGTGCACCGCGCATCTGTCCCTCGGTATAGCTACGCGAGACGAGCTGCAGCAGATGGCGGTAGCCCGTGGCATCCTGACAAAGCAGCACCACTCGAGCCGGCTCCCGTTCCTCCGGTTCCTCCTGCACCCAGGCATCGAGACCGATGATAGGCTTTACTCCGGCTGCCATCGCGGCGCGGTAGAATTTCACCATGGAAAATAGATTGCCTTGATCGGTTACCGCCACCGCCGGCATATTCCCCCGGGAAACGGCCTCAACCAGCGCCGGGATGGTGAGAATCCCGTCGACGATGGAATACTCGGTATGCACGTAGAGATGCACGAAAGTGCGCACCGCGGTTACCTCGAACTGGCCGCTGGATTAGCTCGCACCGGGCGGGATGGTGGCTCATAGGGACCCAGCACCGCTTTGACCGGCCGGAAGGTTCGGCGATGGGCGGGGCAGGCACCGTAGCGGCGAAGCGCTGCGCGGTGTGCCGGCGTCGGGTAGCCCTTGTGCTGGGCAAAGCCATACTGGGGATAGGACTCGTGCAGCAACCGCATCTCTCCGTCCCGTGCCACCTTGGCTAGGATCGAGGCAGCGCTGATCACGGGAATCGAGACATCGCCCTTGACAATGCCTTGAACCGGCATGGAAAGCGCCGGACATTGACGTCCATCCACCAGTACCCGATGGGGCCGAGTTCCAAGGCGCTCGACCGCCCGGCCCATGGCCAGCAAGGCCGCCTGGAGGATATTGTGCGCTTCAATCTCTTCAACCGAGGCCCAGCCGACAGCCCAAGCCAAGGCCTGCTCGCGAATGAGCCTGGCGAGCCGCTCCCTTCCTCGGGCCGTCAGCAGTTTGGAATCCCGAACGCCCGGTACCGGCGATCTCGCATGGAAAATCACCGCTGCGGCGAAAACCGGCCCGGCCAGCGGTCCGCGGCCCGCCTCGTCGACCCCCGCTATCAGTTCCATGGCAACCAACAATCCTTAGTGGGTGTTACCGCTCGCCTCGCTCTGTTCGAGTGTCCCGATGCGCAGCGCACCTGGGCACGATGATGCGAACATCGAAGGCTCGTCCATAGGAATGGGAACAGCAAGTGCGGTATATTGGGAATCATTTTATGAGCTGCGCGTCTCCCAACACATCACGCCATAGAGTACCACAGGGCTAAGAGCTGTTTTAACGATCGGCTACCTTCCTGGCAATTGGTCAAACCGCCCGCTCAGGCTCCTGGCCGGGATTGGATGGGAGTAGACCACTTGGCCTCGCATCTGCATCGGCTAACACGCTCGTCGATAGAGCCTGCTTGCCGGGGCGTGGTCCAGGACGGGGCCTCGCGTAGGCGGGTTCTCGTATGCGGCGCCGTGATGAAGTCAGCGAGGTGACATGAAAACAGGGACCGTTAAAGTCGGGGTGGTCGGCGTCGGATCGCTCGGACAGCATCACGCCCGAATTTATTCCGAGCTTGCCGAAACCCACTTAGTGGGCATCTACGATGTGCAGCCCAAGCGAGCCGAGCAGATCGCGGCACACTACGGCGCAAAGGCTTACCCCTCGCTGGCAGCGCTTGCCGACGCGATCGATGCCGCCAGCGTCGTGGTGCCGACGGATCAACACCATGGCATCGCCGGACAATTGCTGGAACGCGGCCTGCACCTGCTGATTGAAAAGCCTATCACGGAAACCACCGCCCAGGCCGAAGAGCTGGTGGCGCTCGCCGCCGCGCGCGATCGGGTATTGCAGGTCGGGCACATCGAACGGTTCAATCCGGCCTTCACCTTTCTCGATCAAATGCATGGCCGGCCGCGGTTCATCGAGGCGCATCGGCTGGCGCCTTATCCCCCACCGCGCCCCGGACTGCCCCCGAGGGGTACCGAAGTGAGCGTGGTGTTGGATCTGATGATCCATGATCTGGAAGTGATCCTGCATCTGGTGCACTCCCCCATTCGCGAGCTGAGCGCCGTGGGATTGCCGGTGCTCAGCTCCACCGAAGACATCGCCAATGTGCGCCTGATGTTTGAAGATGGCTGTGTCGCCAACGTCACCAGCAGCCGAATCACGCCGGAGCCCATCCGCAAGTTCCGCGTGTTCCTGGAGGACGCCTATGTCTCTTTAGATTACCTAAAGCAGACCGGCGAAATCCGGCGAAAATCACCGGCTGGCATTACCCGGGAGGCGGTGCCAATAGAAAAAGGCGAGCCGCTGGCTAACGAGCTGCGCTCCTTTGCGCGCTGTGTGATGACACGCGACCAGCCGGTGGTGACCGGCGCGCAGGCAGCGAGAGCGTTGCAGCTTGCCGCCGACATCACACGTCGGGTACGCGAAGGCGCCTCCTAACTCGATCCAGACAGGCTTTGCTCAGGGTTCCCGGAGTGGCGCTAACCCTCGGTCCCTGAGGCGGCCATGCAATCATGGGGCAAGTGACGTCGTGGCTGTGACGATCCATCCGACCGCCATTGTGGCGGATACGGCGATAATCGGTGATGGCTGTGCTATCGGGCCGTTCACCATCATCGAGGCCGGCGCGGTGCTCGGTGGGAACAACCAAATCGGGGCTGGCTGCCATATTTATGCGGCCACCAGCATGGGTAGCGGCAACCGTTTGATGCGCGGCGCCTGTCTGGGAGGTGAGCCTCAATCCCTCGGTTATGGTGGCGAACCCACTCGACTCCAAGTGGGTGATGGCAACTGGTTTGGCGAGTATGTCACCATTCACCGGGGCACCGTGGATCGCGGCAAGACCGTTATCGGGCATCGAAATTATTTCATGGCCTACAGTCACGTGGGCCATGATTGCCGGCTCGGAGACCATATCGTCGTGGCCAACAGCGTCAATCTCGCCGGCCATGTAGCGATCATGGACCACGCCAACCTGGGCGGCGGTGCGGCTATCCATCAATTTGCCCGCGTCGGTGAACTCGCCATGGTGGGCGGTCTTTCACGAGTGAGCCAGGACGTGCTGCCATTTACCGTCATGGCGCGAGACAATTCCCTCTACGGGCTGAATCGAGTCGGCATCCGGCGCTCAGACTATCCGGCGGCGGCGCTGCCACAGCTGAAAACCGCCTACCGAAGGTTCTGTCTCGACAGAGCGCCACCCGGCGCCTTCCTCGCCTGGCTTCAGGAGCAGGAGGGAAACCCCTTTCTCGACGTCTGGCGCCAATTTTTCGCCAGCGGTACCGAACGGGGCTATGCCCGCGCCGCGCGCGCCCACCCGTCACGGGAATAATCCACGACCGCGCTGCACCGGTCTCAGAGCGTTCCTCGATCCCGCAGCAGTTCCAGTACGGCTTCTGCCGCACGGCTATCGGCGTCCCGGCGCAGCATCGAGTGAATGCGATCGAATTCCGCTTGCAGCGCCGCCCGCCGCTGCGGCCGCTCCAGCCAATCCAGCACGGCAGCGCCCAGCATCTCTGGAGTCGCAGCATCCTGCAACAGCTCCGGAATGAGGGATCGCCCCGCCAATAGGTTCGGAAGGCCGACATGCTTCACCCGGACCATGGCTTTGGCGAGATAGTAGGTGAGCCTCGCCGCCCGGTACGTGATGACCATGGGCCGCTTGAGCAGCAAGGCCTCCAGAGTTGCAGTCCCGGATGCTACCAGCACGACATCGGCGGCAGCCATGGCCATGCGGGCTTTACCGTTCAAGAGCGTTAGGGGCAGATCGCCGCCAACGGAGCGCAGCAACGCCTCGATATAGGCTCGCGCGGGCGCATTGGCTACGGGCATGACAAACCATAGATCGGTACCGCGAGCCAGCAGCCAGCGCGCCGTCGACAGCATCGTGGGCGCGAGCCGTCGAATTTCCTGCATCCGACTCCCGGGTAGCAAAGCGACGACTTGGCGTTGAGCGGGCAACCCCAGGCTTTGCCTGGCGTCCTGGTGGTCGACCGTCATCGGGATCTGATCCGCGAGGGGATGGCCGACGCAGCACACCGGCACCTGATGCTGCTTATAGATGGCTTCCTCGAAAGGAAACAGCGTTAGCATGCGGTCCACCGCGCGACCAATCCCCCGCATTCGATACCGTCGCCAAGCCCACACTTGCGGACTGACATAGTGCACGGTTGCGATGCCGGCCTTGTGCAATAGCGCCTCGGCGGGCAAATTGAAATCGGGGGCATCAATGCCTATGAAAACATCCGGTCGATGCTGCAGCAACCGCTGCACCAGGCGACGGCGCAGCCCTCGGATCTCGGCATAGCGTGCCAGAACCTCGATGAAACCCATGACGGAGAGCCGTTCCATTGGACAGAGGCTGTCACAGCCAGCCGCTATCATCTGCTGGCCACCGATCCCGCTTATTTCGATCCTGCCTGGGCAGCGAGCAGAGAGTGCCCGCAGGAGACCCGCACCCAGCACATCGCCGGACGGCTCACCAGCTACGATGGCCACACGAAGCCGCCGCTCGGTTAATCTAGGGGAAGACACGTGGGATAGGGAGCTGGGCGCGCAGAATCAGCGCACGATGCCGCGGCGGGATCGGTCAAGGAACTCGATGATGGCCGCGAGGTGCTCGCATTCACCCGCCAGAGCGCGCAGCTGCTCAGTCGCCTGCTCAAGGCTCAATCCTTTCTTGTATAGCGTCTTGTACGCATTGCGCAGCGCCCGTATCGCTTCTGGCGTAAAGCCTTGCCGTCGTAAGCCCTCGGTGTTCAGCCCGCGCGGTTTGGCCGAGTTGCCGGCAACGATCACAAAAGGAGGCACGTCCTTTAAGACCACCGACCCCATGGCGGAGAAGCTATAGCAGCCGATACGGCAGAACTGGTGCACGGTAGTAAACGCACCAAAGGTCGCATAGTCGTCCACCGTCACGTGCCCGGCGAGCGTGGTCCCATTGGCCATGACGACGTGGTTGCCCACGCCACAATCATGCGCGATGTGAACGTAGGCCATGATCCAATTGTCGCTACCCACGCGCGTTGTACCGCCACCCAGCTCAGTCCCGCGATTAAGAGTACAGTACTCGCGTATGACGTTGCGATCACCAATCTCAAGGTAACTGATCTCACCGTGATATTTCTTATCTTGCGGAATATCTCCGATAGAGTTGAACTGATAGATTCGGTTGTCTTCACCGATCCGGGTGGGGCCGTTGATGATGCAGTAGGCACCGATCCAAGTGTTCTCGCCCACGGCCACATCGGCGCCGATGACGCATCCAGGCCCCACCCGGACGCTGGGTGCCAGGCGTGCATTCGCGTGCACCATCGCCGTTGGATGAATCACCCATCGAGCCCCTTCAACGCGCCGAGCAGCTCCGCGCTGGCCACCACCGCTGCGTTGACCTTAACTTCACAGGCCGCTTTCCAAATACTGCGCACGGTTCGCACCAAAGTCACCTCGATGAGCAGCTGATCGCCGGGTTCGACAGGTTGCCGGAATCGCGCATTGTCCACACCGACAAAGTAGTAGGTCGCCTCGTCCGATGGCAGCATATCGAGGGTACGAAGCGCAAGAATACCCGTTGCCTGGGCCATCGCCTCTAAAATAAGCACAGCAGGCATGATCGGCCGGTGGGGAAAATGACCGGAAAAAAACGGCTCATTAACCGTCACATTCTTCAGTGCCACTAACGAGGAGCCCGGCGTGCAGGCCAGCACCCGGTCGATAAGCAAAAAAGGGTACCGATGAGGCAGGTACCTTAACACGTCTTTGATGTCCATCTCGGCCATGGCGATTGTTCCGGGTGGTTGCATTATGTGACTTACTGATCTCGGGGGTCCTGGCCTAAGAGGCAGTGGTAAACATTGCTGCGCTTGTCCTAGCGGCTTTGCGGAAGGTCTCGATTCAACAGTCAAATCGATCCGCTCTCACCGAACGCCGCTGCTATCCCCCGTCCCCGGCCGCCGCTACTCGATGCACGCCGGGGTTCGACCCCGGTTCCAAGCCACCCCCGGCCCGGGTCTGCCGAAGCGCGCCCGGTTTGGGCAAGCGCGTTTGCCGATCTTTACGAGTCGTGGTCTTGGGTGAATCCGCAGTGATCTTCGAGCCGCCTTACGCGGCGCGTCAGATCATCCAGATGGCGGAAACGCGCGATATTCTTCCGCCATATCTGATTCTCTTGGACGGGCATTCCCGAGGAGTAAATGCCCCGGTGGGTAATAGACTTGGAGACTTCCGAGGCGGCCGTAAGAAACACGTCATCGGCAATCTCGAGATGACCCGCAATGGAGGCGGCACCGCCAATGGCACAGCGCTTGCCAATACGCACGCTGCCGGCAATAGCCACGCAGCCCGCGATAGCCGTATGAGCACCGACACGAACGTTGTGTCCAATCTGCACCTGGTTGTCGATCTTCACCCCCTGCTCAATGACGGTATCCTCGATGGCCCCCCGATCGATGGTGGTGTTGGCACCGATTTCAACGTCGTCCTCGATACGTACGCCGCCCAGTTGCGGTACCTTCACCCAGACCCCCGAGTCGTTGGCAATGCCGAAGCCATCGGCGCCAATCACCACCCCCGGGTGAAGCAGCCCCCGGCTGCCCAGGCGCACGCCTTGGCACAGCGTGACCCGCGCCACCAGTCGGGTGGCTTGACCAATCACCACCTCCTCTGCGATGACACAGCCTGGCCCAATCACAACATCCGGGCCGATACGAGCCCGCGCCGCCACCGAAGCCTGCGGCCCGATCCAAGCGCTCTCGTGTACCACGGCATCCGGACTTACCCAGGCGGTTTCATGGATGCCTACGGGCCGTTCCTGCGGTGGCGCAAAAAGCGCTGCCACCCGGGCAAAGCCAAGATAGGGATTATCCATCACCAGCGCTGCCGCAGGACAAAAGCTTAAGGCATCGGCCGCTAAAATCACCGCCGATGCCGCCGTGGTCTCAAGCTGTTTGCGATAGCGGGGATTGGCAAAGAAACTCACATCCCCAGGCTTGGCGTGCTGCAGCGTGCCTATCCCCTGCACCTGCAGGGCTGGATCACCGTGCAGCTGCGCTCCGAGCCGCGCTGACAACTCCTGCAGGGAGATCTTCACTGCACCGCCTCCCGAGACGCTGTTTTAAAAGCCACGGCGCTTGTCATAGCGGCGTTGCTCGCTGGCCCGACACACACTGTCTCGGAGCCATTTTGAACGCCTGCCAGTCCCCCCCGCGGAGCATGAACTCCAAACATGGGGCGAGCGGCCCTCATGGACTCCCCTGTACACTCCAGTTGCTCCCCGCCGTGCGCCTGGCGGCTGCGGCCGCTCGCGACATTTGCAAAACAACGGCTCAGCGCTTCGATCCGCGGTCTTTGGAGGATCGTTTAAACTCATCGGTCAAACGTGAGATAACTTCGTCCGTAACATCCACCCGCTTGTCCGCGTAGATGACACCGTCGACTAAAATTAAATCGAACTTGCCCTCTTTTCCGATGGCTTGAATCACCTCAACGATCCGTGTCTGGAGTTCACCAAGCTCCTGGTTTTCCCGCAGACTCCGATCTTCGCGCAGTTCATCGATGTCCCTTTTCAGCGACCGCTTGAGCGTCACGACGTCGCGCTCGAGCCGATCGCGCTCCGATGATCCCATGATGGCGCCATCTCGCTCGAACTTCTCTTCAAGCTTCTGCAATTCCTCTTGTTCGCCCTTGATTTGCCGAGTCCTCGAGCTGAATTCCCGTTCGATTCGTTCCCTTGCTTCTTGAGTGTGGGGAATTTTTTCTAGTACCCGTCCTGGACTGACAACGCCCAGCTTGAGGTCGCGCGTCTGCGCGGAAATCGGCAACAGCGCCACCATCAATCCAAAGACAGCGATATAGGATCCTATGCGAGTTGCTATGCGGTATTTCATGGTTATATCTAAAAGCTAGTCCCAAACGTAAATTGCAGCGGTTGCGTTTCGTCACCTGACTGATCATTCAAAGGAACGGCGAAGCTGATGGTGAGTGGACCGAGGGGAGAAAGCCACGTACCCCCGACGCCAACCGAATAGCGCAGCTCGCTCGCCTCAAAATCACCTACTGAGGCAAAAACATTACCGATATCAAAAAAGCCCGCGAGCCGGACCGATCGAATCTCTCTGACAAATGGGATGGGCAGTAGCAACTCCGCATTGCCGATAAGCTTGAAGCTGCCCCCCAACGGTTTGTCGAGGGAATCCCTGGGACCGAGAGTATTGGCCTTGAAACCGCGCACCGATCGGATACCGCCGGCAAAAAAGTTATCGATAAGCGGCAGTTCTTCCGTGCCTGCATAGCCATCGCCATACCCCACTTCGGCGCCAAACATCAGCGTATAAGGAGGATAGAGGGGAATAAAGGTCTGATTTTGGTAAGTGAGCTTGTAGAATGTGAGATCGCTGCCGGGCACTGCCAGCTCACCGGAAAGTCGATTCAAGGTTCCGCGATCGGGGAAAATGCGGCGATTACGGCCATCCCGCGACCAGCTCGTGTTCAGGAGAAACTCCATAAAGCGGTCGCCATTCTCCTCCTGAAACTGCAGCAGTTCTGCTGAGGGGAAGGCCCCGACCTGAAAACGGCGGTGCTCCGCCGTGATCCCCAGGTTTAAAAAATCGTACTCGCTGGTGGGGATGCCCAGCTTGGCACTGCCTCCAATTCGATCCAGGGTATAGTCGGATACGTTGGCGGCGGCCGCATCGATATCTTCATAATAAGCGTCGAACCCCCGACTGATACCATCAAGGGTATAATAGGGGTCGAGATAAGAAAGGCTAAAGGTTCGATTTATCTCACTGTTGTTAAAAATTGCCTTAACGCGATTTCCAGTACCCAGGAAGTTTTCCTGGCTGACGCTCGCGTTGACCACAATGCCCTGGGCCTGTGAAAAGCCCAGGCCTGCGACAAAGCTCCCGGAAGGTTGCTCCACCACACTAATATCAATATCCACCTGGTCCGCCGTGCCGGGAACGGGAGGCGTCTCAACATTCACTTCGCTGAAGTACCCAAGCCGTTCCAGCCGCTCCTTGGAGCGCTCCACTGCACGCGTGGAAACCCAGGCTGCTTCCATCTGGCGCATTTCACGCCGCAGCACCTCATCCCGGGTCTTGCTGTTGCCCTTGAAGTTAATGCGGCGCACGTAAACGCGCTTGCCAGCATCAATGAAAAACGTTAATGCGACGGCTTTGTCCTGTTCGTCAATCTCTGGGATCGCATTGACATTCGCAAAGGCATAGCCCTCGTCGCCTAGCCGCTCCGTAAGGCGCTCCGTAGTGTCGGTCACTCTCTGCCTCGAGAACACGTCACCGCGATTGAGCAAAATTTTCGGAAACAATTCTTCCTTGGGAACGATAAAGTCACCCGCCAACTTGATGTCCTTGATGGTATATCGCCCGCCCTCGGTGACGTTGATAGTGATGTAGATATCCTTTTTGTCCGGCGTGATGGAGACTTGGGTCGAATCGATATTAAAATTGATATAGCCCCGGTCCAGATAATACGACCGTAGCGCTTCGAGATCGGCAGCGAGTTTCTGCTTAGAGTATTGATCAGCGCTGGTAAAAAGTGTCCGGAGTCCGGAAGTTTTCAGCTTAAAGAGACCGAGCAGCTCATCGTCGTCAAACACCTGGTTACCGACGATGTTGATTTTTCGAATCTTGGCAACCTGCCCTTCGGAGATATCGAAGCGGATTGCCACCCGGTTACGTTCCAAGGGCGTAACCGTACTTTCTATTTCGACCGCATATTTTCCAAGGCTGAAATAAGTTCTCTGAAGCTCCTGCTCGACTTGATCAAAGGTGGATCGATTGAATACCTGCCCGGTGGCAAATCCAACCTGCTTAAGCGACTCCTGCAAACGATCGGTGTCAACGGATTTGTTTCCCACGAACTCAATTTCCGCAATGGAAGGCCGCTCCACGACGGACACCACCAACGTCGATCCCTCGCGCCCAAGCTTAACGTCACTAAAAAATCCTGTTCGATAAAGCGCGCGAATCGCCTCTACCACTTGGCCTGGATCCAGCGTATCGCCGACCTGCACCGGCAAATAATTAAACACGGTCCCGGCCGAAATCCGCTGGAGTCCCTCGAGTCGAATATCTTCGACAACGAACGCTTCTGCCGCCTTACTCGCGGTCACCCAGGCACCGCCAAGAAACACCGCAAGTCCCACCAAGGCCGCAAGGCACGGAGCTCTCGCGCTCCCCTTGCCACAGGTCGGGCTCACCCGAGCAACCGGGCCACATCATTGTAAAATGCAAGCCCCATAAGGCCGAAAAGCATTGCAAGCCCCACGCGCTGCCCGACCATCTGGGCTGCCTCAGACACAGGCTTTCCCTTGAAAAGCTCTATACAGTAATACATCAGGTGTCCCCCATCCAGTACGGGAATCGGGAGCAAGTTTAAAATTCCCAAGCTGACGCTGACGATAGCCAAAAACTGCAGGAATTCGCTTACCCCTATTTTGGCCGAGGTACCGGCGTACTGGGCGATGCTAATGGGGCCGCTCAGATTCTCCACCGAGATCTCCAGGCGAACCATCTTCCAGAGCATGCGCAGCGTCAACGCGGACACATCATAAGTCTTGACCCATGCGCGGCCGAATGCTGCAGCCGGACCGTAGCGCTCGGTAACCGTGTATTCTGGCGATGGGCTCCCGCTGCGAACCACCTCTACCCCGATTCGGCCAATCGCCCCTTCCTCGCTCGCCACGGTCTCTGGGGTAATGGCAAGCACCATCACTGTGCCCGCACGTTCGATCTCAACATCGAGCGTTTCACCTGGGTGGCTGCGCACTACATCCACCCACGACTGCCAGTTTCGCACCGGCTCACCCGCCACGGTGACGATCCGATCGCCCGCTTGCAACCCTGCCTGCGCGGCCGGGCCATTGGCTTGCACGCGACCGATGACAGGTGCCAGCTTAGGGCGCCGGGGCTGTAGGCCCAAGGTCTCGAAAAACTGCCCCTTGGTCAGATCATCCAGCGCTATGGCGCTCAGATCGAGCGTTGCGGAAGTCATCCGACCGTCTGCATCGCGTAGCGTGAGTTCAACCACGCGTTGGTCCATGGCTTCACTCATGAGTTCTTGCACGGCGGTTTCCCAGGTACGGATCGCGTGCCCATCGACAGCCACGATCTCCTGCTCAACCTGGATCCCCGCCCGGGCCGCAAGCGAACCCGGCGCAACTTCTCCAATCAGCGGCTTCAATCCGGTCACACCGATCAGAAACATCGCCCAATAGGCGATGACAGCAAACAAAAAGTTAAACAGCGGCCCCGCCAACACGACGGCGGTGCGTACCCCCAAGGGCTTGCGGTTAAATGCGCGATGCCGTTCCGCTTCGGCAACGTCGCCCTCGCCTTCGTCGAGCATCTTCACATACCCGCCTAACGGCACGGCGGCGATGACATACTCAGTCTGATCGGCGCCGGCACGCTTGGTCCACAAGGCAGGCCCAAACCCAATGGAAAAGCGCAGCACCTTGACGCCCAGTTTGCGAGCCACCATGAAGTGCCCGAACTCATGAATGGTGACGAGTACTCCAATGGCGATAACGAATGAGAAGATGGTGTGTACGAAGTCCATTAATCCTATGCTCTGCTTTCCACCAGCCGCAAAACGTGCGCACGCGCTGTGTCTCTGGCCGCCGCGTCGGCCTCAAGAATCACATCAATGCTCTCTGCCGGACCGTGGGATCGGTCCGCGAGGGTCCCCTCGATCACGCGCGGGATATCGCTAAACCGCAGGCGCCGCTCCAAGAAAGCGTCCACCGCCACTTCGTTGGCGGCATTCAAAATGGTGGTCGCGGTGCCCCCTGTTGCAGCGGCCTCATAGCCGAGTCGCAGGCAAGGGAAGCGCGCTACATCAGCGGCCTCGAAAGAGAGCTTGCCGATGGCAATAATATCGAGGCTGGAAACACCCGATTCCATGCGCTCCGGCCAAGATAACGCGTGCGCGATGGGAGTTCGCATGTCGGGGTTTCCGAGTTGTGCCAGCACCGAGCCATCGCAGTACTCAACCATCGAGTGGATAACGCTCTCGGGATGCACCACGACCTCGACGCGATTGGGCTCGACATCAAACAGCCAGCAGGCTTCGATAACCTCCAGCCCCTTATTCATCATGGTGGCCGAATCCACGGAGATCTTC
>JAGTVB010000323.1 GCA_018224385.1 Gammaproteobacteria bacterium | reverse complement strand
GCTGCAAAATGCCGCCTCGGTCTCTGGCCTGATGATCACCACCGAGGCCATGGTGGCGGAAAAACCCAAGAAACAAGAAACCGGTCCCGCCCCCGATATGGGCGGCATGGGTGGTATGGGCGGCATGGACGATTTTTAAGCCCCCCGCATGCGTTCAAGGCCCCGCTGGACAGCGGGGCCTTGCCTTTCCTAGGCCAAGCCCATGCCGAGGCAATTTTTCATGAAGATTGTGGCTGGCTGGCTTCGGTGTTCGAGCAAACCGCGCTTGCCTGTTGGGCCTCGAGGCGGCGCGCGCGCAAGCGACGCGACTCTCGCTGCACGATATGCTGGATGAGGAGCTCCCGATCTTCTTCTGTGATGTCAGTGAACTCAACGGCAATTCGATGGCCGACTTCGTCATTGCAGCGAGGCCGGCAACGCACCACCGTAGCCAGGGCAATGATATGCACCAGCGAGGGAAATAAAACCAGTGTAATTTTCAGACGGGCCCTATCCGGAAGGGAGGATTGGGCGTCAAATGAGAGGCCTCCGGCACTGAGGCAAATCCTCTGCGTGGGCCAGCCGGCCATCTCGCTCTCGGCTATGGAGAACGCCCGGGCCAGCATGTCGAGCTTTTCGTTCACCATGCCGAGATAGCGGCAAATCTCTGGATGAAGCTCTCGAATCCGCCGCACGGTAGGAGCTATTTGGCGCGTACTCGCGGCAAAGTTGTTGGCTAGGCTCATCAAGCCCGGTCGAGGTTCTGGCATCCCTTCCACGGCATCGGCATATTCCTGTTCGGAAATGACCCGGTACTTCAAGGCAACCTGATCCTTGATCCGAAAATAACGCCGTCGTTCCGCTGCAGAGATCCCCGTTCGTGCCGATCTCACCTCTCGTGGCGTTGATCCCGGCCTGCATTCGTCCTGTCCTGACATCCCTGAAGCATCCCTGTCGTTAACTGTCGCCATGGCGACCCTCATTGGCTGGATGGACCCGTCTCTGAACTTTCTTCCAGGATAATCTCCACCCGCCGATTCTTGGCACGTCCGGGCGCCAGGTGATTAGAGGTCAGCGGGGCGGAATCACCATAGCCCTGGATCAAGAATCGGCGCCGGTCGAAGCGATTAAACTTCAATAGGTGGTGTAGCACCGTAACCGAGCGAGCCGCGGAAAGCTCCCAATTCGAACGATAGCGTTTAGTCGCTATGGGCAGATTGTCAGTGTGCCCGGAGATTACAATGCGGCCCACAGCGGTAGCCAACACATTACTGATCTTGCTCATCACATTCGTAAAAGGCTCAATCAGCTCGGCACTCCCGGAAGGGAAGCTCCCCTTCTCCTGGATACGGATAATCGTTCTGCCAGCCGCTGACTCCACATCCAACAGGCCCTGTGCAATCTCCTGCCGCAGCACTTCCCGGATCCTCACGGTTTGGATACTCTGCGCTGCCTCTTCACGCTGTTCGCCGTCGCCCTGCGCCCTGCCCTCGCCTTTATGAGACGCATCGGTGAAATCGAGGTTTTCCTTGGTCTCGTCCGTGGTCTCTTGCCGCAACTCCTCGCGGATGGTCGGGCTTGGCTTTCCAGCGCTGAATTCTGGGCTAATGATGGTGGTGCCCTTGGGGATCTGCTCAGCCTTGACCTCACGCTGCACGCCAAAAGCCATTTTCATGGAACCCGCAATAAGCTTGTACTTTTGGATATCCATTTCTGAAAATGACAGCATCAAGACGAAGAAGCACATCAATAGCGACATCAGATCGGCGAACGTTATCACCCACGCTGGGGCGCTCGTTCGGCACTTCAGTCGGCTGCGTGAGACGCTGGTTTCGGAACGATCTTCCACGCTCTGGCCGTATTTTTTCGCCGTCCGACAGGAACGGCTCAGGCTGCCTGTTCCGTCGCATCATCGATGCGCTTACTGCCAGGCAGATAAGTCATCAACACCGTTTCCATGACTCGGGGGTTGAGGCCCTCCTGAATGCCACTGATGGTCTCCAGAATGATCGCCTTGTTAATCCGCTCCTCCATGCTGCGGTACGCGAGCTTGTCGGCAATCGGTAAGGCAAAGGCATTGGCGATCACCGCACCGTAAAGGGTAGTGAGCAGCGCGACCGCCATTGCCGGACCGATGGCACGTGGGTCATCCATGTTGGAGAGCATTTGCACCAGTCCGATGAGCGTGCCGATCATTCCCATGGCGGGCGCGGAATCGCCGATTGCGCGAAAGATATTTTGTCCCGTTTCATGGCGCTCGATGGCAAGGTTGATGTCTTGACTGAGCGTCCTTCGCACAAAGGCAGCGGGATGTCCATCGATAGCAAGCAGGACGCCTTTTCTTAGAAACTCATTCGCGACCGGCGTTTGCTCGAGCGCCAACACCCCGCTGCGACGGGCGATCTGAGCCAACTCCAGGGACTTTTCGATGAGCTTGGCGGGTTCCTCGCTGTTGGCGCGTAGGGCTTTTAGGGCCACCTTAAAGGCCCCCAGCAGATGGGATAAAGGAAACTTGATCAGGGTGGCCGCAATCGTACCGCCGATAACGATGACCACCGACGATATATTAAAGAACATGAGCGGGCTGCCACCGATGGCGATGGCACCCAAAATAACTCCGAATCCTGCGACAAGACCGAGGAGCGTTGCCACGTCCAAAGTTTGCACCTCCCGTGCCCCGTGCGGGCACTCTTCAACAACTGTGCAGCGTTGCCAGACCGACACAGCATCGGGAGTAGAACCGGGGGCTTAGCAGCCGTTCAAAAATATCCCGCGAGCACCGCCCAACAACGGTATTTGCGCATGCCGGGCGAATAGCTGTCCGGCGCAGCGGGCAACGGCCCCTGAGCGGCCGTCGCTCGCAACACTTTTGGATCAGCCACTACGTCAAGTTGTCCGCCTCGCGAGGACTGGCGCTCGACCGATGCAGCAAATACAGTAGCTCCGCTTCGCCCCGTGCAAGACCGCAGGTCGCCATGAGCTCTTCGGCGCTCGCGCCTCGTTGCACAAGCGCGATCCCGTGTTTGAACCGCTCCGTGCTGGGAGCCATCATTTCTAACCGGTTTTGACGTTCCATCAGCTCACGCACGCGGCGCTCCGTCG
>JAGTVB010000322.1 GCA_018224385.1 Gammaproteobacteria bacterium | reverse complement strand
GGGAGCTAGCCCGATCCGTGCGTGCCCTCTGCGGCGCACTCCTCTACCGGGTGGGTGCTTGCTCGCCTCACTGCCTCCCGCGTCTCGCACCACGGCGGAAAAATCCGCCAAGACATGATCTAAGGCAAGTCAAGCTTTGCGCATCACTTGACCGCCAATACCCGACTGGAGGAAAATGCTGCGGTGCACTACGGGAAGTGGTCCACCGACCGTAGCGATAGATAACGTGCCCCTATTTTGGCGAAATGTCTCGCCACCCACCTTGCTGGTTATTGCGCAAGTGCTGAGGGGACCGAGCGGGCGGAAAAAAAACTAAGGATTCCGGCGGCAACCATGATGACAATGAAAGAACGCATCCAGGAGCTGCGCGCCAAACAGGCAGAACTGCACCAAGGCGGCGGTCCCAAGCGCATAGAGAAACAGCACGAAGCCGGCAAGCTCACCGCGCGCGAACGCATCGACGAACTGGTCGACGTCGACAGCTTCCACGAGCTACTGCTGTTCGCCGAGCACCGTGCCACGCTGTTCGGCATGGATGGGCGGCACTTTCCCGCCGAAGCGGTGGTGACCGGTACCGCCACCATCGACGGCCGGCCGATTCACGTAGCAAGCCACGATTTCACCGTGGCCGGCGGGTCAGCGGGCGAGGTGCACTGCGACAAGATCGTCGAGATGATGAAAAGCGCGCTGAGAACCGGCACGCCCTTTGTCCTCTTCAACGATTCGGCCGGCGCCCGCGTGCAGGAGGGCATCGACAGCCTCGCCGCTTACGGGCGAATCTTTTACCACAATACCCTGCTATCGGGTGTCATTCCACAGATCTCCCTCATCTGCGGGCCGTGCGCCGGCGGCGCCGTGTACAGCCCGGCGCTCACCGACTTCATCATCCAGACGCGCCAGGCCCGAATGTTCATTACCGGGCCTGATGTCATCAAGCAGGTCACCGGCGAAGACATCAGCATGGAGCGTCTCGGCGGGCCCGATGCGCACATGCGCCACTCGGGGGTGTGTCATTTCGTCGCCGACGACGATTACGATGCCGTGCAGATCTGCAAGCGATTGCTCTCGTTTCTTCCTGCGAACAACCTGGAAGGGCCGCCGAGAGCACCCTTCGAGGAAACCATTGATCTCGACGAAGCACTGAACACCATCCTTCCCGAGGATCTCAAGAAACCGTACGACATGAAGGATATTATCCTGCGGGTCATCGACAACGCGGACTTTTTGGAGGTCCACCGCGAATTCGCCCAGAACATCATCGTTGGTTTCGCCCGCATCATGGGTCGAAGTGTCGGGATCATCGGCAACCAGCCAAAGTTTATGGCGGGCTGCGTCGACATCAATTGTTCCGACAAGGCGGCACGCTTCATTCGCTTTTGCAACGCCTTCAATATTCCCCTCGTCACCTTCGTTGACGTACCCGGCTTTTTGCCCGGGGTGCAGCAGGAATACGGCGGCATCATTCGCCATGGCGCGAAAATGCTGTTCGCCTACTCCCAGTGCACCGTGCCGAAGCTCACCGTCATCGTGCGCAAAGCCTACGGCGGCGCTTACCTTGCCATGTGCGCCAAGGACCTGGGCGCAGACCGAGTCGCCGCTTGGCCGAGCGCAGAGGTTGCGGTCATGGGCGCTGAAGGGGCGGCGAGCATCGTCTTCCGGCGTGAAATCGACGAGGCCGAGGATCCGGAAGCAAAGCGCCGGGAGCTGATCGAGCACTATCGGACCACCTTTGCAACCCCGTATATGGCTGCCGCGCGGCGCCTCGTGGATGACGTCATCGAGCCGGCCGCGACCCGGCTGTTCCTGGCGCAGGCGCTCGAAGCGACCCATGCCAAGCGCGAAACACGCCCGAGTAAGAAGCACGGCAACATCCCATTGTAGCGGGAAAGGGCGAGGCGACAGCGAAGACGGGATCGCCCCGACCCGAAGAGACCGGGGGGATACAGGGCGGTCCTATCGGAAGATCCTTTCTCGAATAGGTTCTGCAACGCAGCAATTAGGGGCGTCTAAGCTATGTCCGAAACCATGACGTTAGGTTTCCAAATCACTGCGGTGGGCGTGGGAACGGTGTTTGTCGCACTCGTCATCATCGGCCTCGCGGTAAGCCTGACCGGCCACTTATTCAAAGAAAAACCACCAGTCCCGGCCACAAAAACGGCACCCCTACCGGAGCAGTCCTTCGGTGGTGTGGACAAGCACGTACTCGTACTCCTTGCTGCAGCGGCCACGGTAGCCGCGAAACGCCCGGTACGTATTCGGCGTGTCCGCTTTGTCAGCCATAAGCACGTCCCGGCTGAATGGGCCGCCACGGGACGTGCGGAGCATATCCGGGAATCGCTTCATTGAGATAAGTTTTCATAGCAAGGGGGGAGATCCACCATGAAACTGCGGATCACGCTAGACGGCGTCACTTACGATCTCGACGTAGAATTTCTCGAAGAAGGCGGCGAAGCGGTACCCGTACGATCGTCAGCGCCAGCACCTGGGGGGGCGCCGAAACAGGGCGCCGCATCCGGGCCCGCTCGCAAACCCGCCGCGCCACTTCCAGAGGGCGCCGACAAAACCATCACCAGCCCGCTTTCGGGAACGGTGTTCAAACTGCTGGTGAAGGTGGGAGACAGTATCGAGACCAACCAGGATTTGCTGATTCTGGAAGCCATGAAAATGGAAACCAACATCGTGGCGGCAGGACCCGGCACCATCAAGGACATTCATGTCGCCGAAGGCGATGCCGTGACTCAGGGGCAGCTCCTCATGGAGTTTGAGTAGGTGCGCGTCGCGGCGCACTGCCCTACGGACTTCGAAACCACCGTAATAATAAAATTGCCTGCCGTAAGCCGCGGCTTATGTCGTCACTGGGAGTGTGACTGATGTACGAAACCCTCGTCAATTTCCTCGAGCAAACTGGCTTCGGTCAATTCCAGTGGGGCAACGCGGTCATGATCCTGATCGGTTGCTTGTTCATTTTCCTCGCCGTCAGCAAAAAGTTCGAACCTCTGCTGCTCGTGCCCATCGGCTTTGGTATGGTCATCGGCAACATTCCCTACGACACGGCCAAGTTGAGTCTCGGCGTTTACGACGGCCCGGTGAGCGAGGCCGACCTCCACTACTACCGAGTGGATCGCGTCACGGAGAACGGCAAAGAGGTGCTGAAACCCACCACGCCGATTCATGATACCCAAGAGGGACGGCGGTTAGTGGAGCACGGTGAGGCCATCATCGTCAACGAGCACCTCAAGCTCACCTACTATGGGGATGTTGAGGGCCCCTCGATCATCGAGGTCGGTCAAGGGCGGCGCATTCTCGCCCTCGAGAAGGCCGAGGACAATCGTTACCCGAGCATCGTCCAGCCGAAGAGCCTGGATCCGAGCAATGCGGGTTTTTTCTGGTGGCTGTTTCGCGGGGTTGCTTGGGGAATCTTTCCGCCGCTTATCTTCTTGGGCGTTGGCGCGCTGACTGACTTCGGCCCCATGCTCAGCAATCCACGCACACTGCTGCTGGGTGCGGCGGCCCAGATTGGCATTTTCGGTGCCCTGCTGGTGGCGCTTGTGCTCGGCTTCACTCCGCAAGAGGCCGCCTCGATTGGCATCATCGGCGGCGCGGATGGACCGACGTCCATTTTCGTGGCGGCCGCTCTCGCACCGGATCTGCTCGGCGCGGTGGCACTGGCCGCCTACAGCTACATGGCCATGGTGCCGATCATTCAGCCTCCCATCATGAAGCTCTTGACCACCAAGAAAGAACGCTTGATTCGCATGGAATCACCCAAGGAGGTCTCGCGCCGCACCCGGATCATGTTTCCCATCGTCGGTTTCCTGCTAACGGCGTTCATCACGCCCGCGGCGTTACCGCTGCTCGGTATGCTCTTTTTCGGTAACCTGTTGCGGGAGAGCCTGGTCACCGATAGGCTGTCCAAGACCGCGCAGAACCAGTTCATCGACATCGTGACCATCCTGCTCGGGGTATCGGTGGGCGCCAAAACCCAGGCCTCAAATTTTCTGACGCTGCAAACCATTTACATTTTCATCCTGGGTATTATTGCCTTCGCCATAGCCACGGCCTGTGGCGTGCTGCTGGCAAAGCTCATGAATAAGGTGAGCAAACATCCCATCAACCCGCTGATCGGCGCGGCCGGGGTTTCCGCCGTACCGATGGCCGCGCGCGTGGTGCACAACGTCGGCCAAAAAGAAGATCCACACAACTTCCTATTGATGCATGCCATGGGCCCGAACGTGGCGGGCGTCATCGGCTCCGCCGTGGCGGCGGGAGTGCTGCTCTCCGCGCTCGGCTAGGGGTAACGGCCACCCCGTCAGCCGATCCGCAAAACTGCTCCGGCGCCGCGGTTGCGGCGCCGGAACGGTTTGCGTCTTCACAACCTCATTTTTCCGTGGCATACTCCGCGCGAACAACCGGTCCAGCAACAAGAACCGTGGAGGAGTCCCGCCGTGAGCGACAGACCGTTTAGAGTCCTCGGCGTACAGCAGATCGCCATCGGTAGCGTCGACAAAGAAAAGCTCAAGGCGCTATGGGTGGATGCGCTGGGTCTGCAAATCAGTGGTAACTTCAAGAGTGAACGGGAGAACGTCGACGAGGACATCGTCGTGGCGGGTTCGGGTGCGCTCAAGCTTGAAGTTGATTTGATGCAGCCCATTGATCCCGAGAAGAAGCCTAAAGTCCAGGATCCGCCGCTTAACCACATTGGGCTTTGGATCGACGACTTGCCCGCGGCCGTGGAATGGCTCGGCTCACAGGGCGTTCGCTTCACCCCGGGCGGGATCCGCCGGGGCGGCTCTGGTTATGACATCTGTTTCATCCATCCGAAAGGAAACGATGACGCGCCGATCAGTGGCCAGGGCGTTTTGATCGAACTCGTGCAGGCACCGCCGGAAGTAATCAGCGCCTACGGGGGATGAGTCTGGCATCTGTGCCGCGGGACCGACACCAGCCGAAACCGCGGCGCACCGGCCAGAAACGCAGGGAGTTTAAGGTGCCCTCGCCGAGGCTTGTCTAAGCCTGCCAGTGCTTGTCACTGGACTCCGCACTGCTTTTTCCGATCGTTTGCGCTCAAGCCAACGCCAGCGCAAACGGACGGTAATGCGTCGGCGACTGGCGAAATCTGCCCGAAGGCGATTTGCTGTTGCGGTCAACATAATGATCTATGGGATGAGGTGGGGATATGCTCTCTGCAAAGCTGAATAAAACCTTGCAAGAACGCCGTAAGAAAGTCCTGGCCGCCGGCGGTGAGGACAAGATAAAAAAGCGCCATGACAAAGGCTTGCTCACGGCACGGGAGCGGATCGAGCACCTGTTCGAGCCGAACACCTTCCAGGAGATGGGCATGCACATCCGCCACAGCGCCCGGCACTTCGACATGGAAAGCAAGGACTTTCCCGGCGACGGCATTGTCTCCGGCACCGGCTATGTGGGAGACCACGCGGTGGCCGCCTTTAGTCAGGATTTCACCGTGGGCGCCGGCACGCTCGGTAAGATGCATGCCCGCAAGATGGTCGACGTCATGAAATTCGCGCTGAAAATGGGCATTCCCGTGGTCGCCTTCAAGGACTCCGGCGGGGCGCGTATTCAGGAAGGTGTGGACGCCCTATCCGGCTACGGTGAGGTGTTCTACCAAAATGTGCTGCTCTCCGGCGTGGTGCCGCAGATTGCCGTGGTCCTGGGGCCCTGTGCCGGTGGCGCTTCCTACTCGCCGGCGTTGATGGATTTCATCATCATGACCAAACAAAACGCCTTCATGTTCATCACCGGACCCGAGGTGATCAAGGCGGTCACGGGACGCTCCGTCAGCATGGATGATGTGGGCAGCGCTGTGGTGCACGCCACGGTGAGCGGCAATGTCCACTTCGTTGCCGAGAACGATGAGCACGCGATCCAGATTACCAAGCAGCTCCTGAGCTACCTACCGCCCAATAACACCGAGGACCCGCCTCATCGGCCGACGACGGACATCAACCTGTCGCGCGACGAGGGGATGAATGCCGTGATTCCGGAAGACCCGGGCGAACCGATGGATGTGCGGCAAGTCATCCGGCGCTTGGTGGACGGCGGCGAGTTTCTGGAGGTGCACGCCGGTTGGGCCAAGAACCTGATGGTCGGCTTCGCCCGTGTCGAGGGAATCGTTGTCGGCGTGCTGGCCAATCAATCGACCGAGCTCGCCGGCGCCCTGGACATCAATGCATCCGACAAGGGCGCTCGCTTCATTCGATTTTGTAACGTGTTTAACATCCCTATCGTCAATCTCGTGGATGTGCCGGGCTTTCTGCCGGGAATCGAGCAAGAGCGGGGCGGCATCATTCGCCACGGAGCGAAGCTGCTCTACGCCTACGCTTCAGCCACCGTACCCAAGATCACCATCATCCTGCGCAAGGCCTATGGTGGCTCCTACCTGGCGATGTGCAGCCAGGAAATGGGCGCGGATCTGGTCTTCGCCTGGCCCACCGGAGAAATCGCGGTCATGGGGGCAGAAGGCGCGGTCAATATCCTCTACCGCAAGGAACTCGATGCGGCTGAGGACCGGCGGGCGAAAGTCGCCGAACTGGTGGCTGAGTATCGATCAGAATTTGCATCGCCGTATCTTTCAGCGTCCCGTGGCTATATCACGGACGTGATCGAGCCCGCTGAAACGCGTGCGGTGCTGGCCCTTGCATTGCGCAAGACGCTGACCAAGCGGGAACTCCGGCCCGCCAAAAAACACGGCACCATCCCGCTCTAGGAGCAAATGCCGAAGCGGAACGTCGCGGTAGCCCCGAGGGTGTGTTGGCATGTAGTACGGCGTCACCGGAAAAACGAAGCGGCCCGTCCCCGCCGCCGCGCGTGCGGGGAACCAGCGCGCATGGGGTTCAAAGCAATCAACGCGAGGAGTTGTACAGATGGGGGGAAGCATTCTTCTAAGCGCCCAGGTCTACCTGCTGGCCATTGTGATCTCGTTCCTCGTCGCCTTGCTCATCCGCGGCGTGGTCAATACGCTTTCGGCTATCAAGAAAAAGCCCACGGTCCCTGCAGCGGCCGTGGTGCAAGCACCGGTTGATTTCTTGAAAGCCGATATTCCCGCCATCGCCGCCGCGGTCTATGCGGTACTCGGAGCGCACCGCATCGTGCACATCGAGAGCCGGGGTCACGGCGTTGGCTGGACCGCCGAAGGCAGGCTTACCCATCATACCTCCCACAACATCGTGCGCCGTCCACGGCGCTGAGCTGAACAATTTCTGACAATCCCTAGAGGAACTCGACCCATGGAGAAGAAATTCAGAATTACGGTCGATGGCAGACAGTATGACGTGACCGTAGAGGATCTGAGCGAGACGCCGAGCTATACCATCCCCTCACCAGGCGACATGAGCGTGCCAACCACGCCAACACCAGCGCCAGCGGCGCCAGCCTCAGCCCCCGGAGCCGCCGGACCGGGGGATGAGGCGAGCCCGCTGGCCGGGGTGATCATCGCCATCGAGGTGACCCCTGGGCAAACGGTCAAGGAAGGCGACAAGGTGATGACCCTGGAGGCCATGAAGATGAAAACAGCGATCATCTCCCACCATAATGGCCAGGTGAAAAATATTGCGGTCAAAGTAGGGGATGCCGTGGAAGCCGGCCAAGTCCTTCTCACCATCGGCTAGGTCGAGGGCACCTTCATGCAATCCGTCGATTTCTTCAGCCTGGACATGTTCCAGGGCATCGCCACCATGGCTGCCTCCGAGCCGAAGATCGTGATTACGCGGATCTTCCTGATCTTCCTCGGGTTTGGGCTCATGTATCTGGCCCGCAAAGGCCTGCTGGAGTCGCTCATCATGACCCCCATGGGGCTCGGGATGGCGACCATCAACGCCGGTGTGCTGTTCTGGGACAAGGAAACCGGAGAACAGGGAACACTGTTTCTGAATCCGCTGGTTGAGGAAACCGCTGATGTGGTGAACTGGTTGCAAATCGACTGGCTGCAGCCCATTTATACACTGACATTCAGTAACGGCCTCATCGCCTGCTTGGTACTCCTGGGGATCGGCACCCTCCTCGATGTAGGATTCGTGATGGCGCGACCGTTTCAGAGCATGTTCATCGCGCTGTGTGCCGAGCTCGGTACCGTAGTGGTCTTCCCTTTGGCGCAAGCACTCGGCCTCTCGCTGAACAACTCCGCGGCCGTAGCCACCATCGGCGGGGCCGATGGACCCATGATCCTTTTTGCCTCTCTGATCCTCTCCCCGGAGCTGTTCGTACCCATCACGGTGGTGGCCTACCTGTATCTCGGGTTGACCTATGGCGGTTACCCCTACCTCATCAAACTGATGGTGCCAAAGCACATCATTGGGCTCAAAATGCCGCCCGAAAAATCCCCGGACATCACCTCTGGGGAAAAAGTTGTCTTTGCGGTCATCGCATGCACCGTGCTCTCCCTGCTCTTTCCGGTGGCGGCGCCGCTCTTTCTGTCGCTGTTCCTCGGGGTCATCATTCGAGAAAGCGATCTGGGGCATTACGCCGAAACCTTCGGCGGTCCCGTTCTGTACAGCGCCACTTTTTTCCTCGGACTGTTGCTCGGCGTGTTGGTGGAAGCCAATACTATCCTCGACCAGCGCGTGCTGCTGTTGCTGGTGCTTGGTATCGTGGCACTCACTTTTTCCGGGATCGGCGGTCTTCTTGGGGGCTACATTCTGTATTTCGCCACGGGTAAGAAGTACAACCCGGTCATCGGCATTGCCGGCGTGAGTTGCGTGCCCACGACCGCGAAGGTGGCCCAGAAGCTGGTGTCTTCGGAGACGCCCGATGCCATCATCTTGCCTCAAGCCCTGGGCGCCAACATCAGTGGCGTGATTACCTCGGCGATACTGGCGAGCATCCTGATTGCCGTAGTGGGCCAGATGCAGGGCTAGCGATGCTTTTCGATCGCCGGCGTCTTTGGTGGGTCCTTGGTGTGGCAGTGGCGCTGATAGGGGTTGCCATTGCGCGCATCCTGGGCCCGCAATTACCCCCGGCCTATCAGCCGTCGGTTTTTGTGGCGGGAGCCGCCATTGCCGTTCTCGGCGTATTTGTAGCCGCCCTGGGTGCCGGCCGCGTGCGCACCTCCAAGGCCCCCGACGCATAATTCTCAAGAGCGGATCGCCGTTGGCACGGACCTCACCGGCCGAGCGGGCGAGTGCCCTTCACCGTTTTGCCGCAACCACCCCGAACGCGTTGGCGAGGAGCCGCCCTAGGATTTCATTCCAACGCTTCCTGGGGCGACTCTGCCACAGGGCATCGGGTGAGAGATCGAACCTCCGTTTGACGATGCCAAACGTAACTACCGCGAGTCCCAACCCGAACAGCAGCAAAGGTGGCACCCCCGAGGCGCCGGCAACCGGCAGGAATATCACGATGAGGAGCGTAAAGATTCCGATCCAGCTCCAGGGGATGAACATCCAGCACCGAACCTCGAGCTCCCGGTTGCGTTGCTCGATGCGGAGCGTCATCGGCCAGTCGTCCTGGAAGACCCGGGGCCTTCTATAGAACTCCATGTGGTGCGGGCTCTGCGCCTTAAGCACAAACTCCTCTTTGAGGAGCGCATTGCGAAGCGCATCGAGCTGCTGTTTGGTAGCGGTTGCGGTGGCAACGCTCATGGACCCTCGATGATCCATGACGATGGCGGATTGAGACATGCTCCTCCTTCGACGTATTGCCGTTACGCGCCCCGTCTCGCCCAGAGGTAGAGAGCACAGCGGCTGCCCCTTCCGATAGCAGCGGGCGATGCTGCCCATAACGCAACGGGGAATACCGCTGCCGACCGAAGCGAGGGTTGTCCACAGAAACTGTGGATAAGCCTGTGGATAACTCACCGATCTGATGCCAGTGCGGGCATTCTTACAGGCGTGTACGGGTTTTTGGTGCGAACTTAACCACTGGTAACAGAGGGGCGTGTTGGCACCCGGGGAACGAACCTTACGGTCGGCCATCGGCTATGGGAAACGATTACCGCTCGCGGCCGGTCTTGGTCTTCTCGCCTTATCGAGCGCCCGTTGGGCGCCTGGACATCACTCCTCAATCGCCGCTTGCCGCGGGCGCTCGCCCTCAACGACTCTACCACAGTGAAGAAGCATCGGGCGACCGGGTTGCTCAAAGCAAATGTGATCAAGTCGTTTCCCAGAAAACAGCACCCGGCCCACACAACGATTCACTCCGTCCCCGCTGTACTCAAAAGTGTAGGCGCGCTGCGCCTGAACCCGTCCGTTGGCATCCCTTCGCAGTCGCCATCGACGCAGAGCCACCGTCTGATCCAGCAGCTGAACGCCCACGTCCCGACAGGCAGCACCGCTGGCGCGAACCGCCCTTTCGCGAAACTGCATGGTATTGGCCCACAGCCCGTAGGCAACGGCCCCGAAGATCAGCAAAAAGGTAATACCGAGCATGGTTGGGTCAGTGAACGAACGGCTCCTCGATTGACCAATGATGGCTCCTGACGAATCCCGCGTCGCTCATGTTAGAGACTCCAAGGCGCCCATTGTTCAATAGGTCCGTCAACCGTGAGGGCATCGAACCGCAGTCATACCCTCGCTCGAAGTCAGGAGTGCCGCCGCGCGTAATCGCTTTCACTGGCAGAGGCCATCCGTTAAACTGCGCGCATTCCTGTAGCAGCGCATCGCCGATGGGACGCAGCAACGATACGCCGCCGTCAAGGTAGCCGGAGCTGGAAGCACCCAAGGCGGCGCGGGCTTCATTGATGAACACAGGCAACCCCAGAGCCTCGGGAGGTAGTGCTCACGATGCCGATCTACGAGTTCTACTGCATCGACTGCCACACGCTTTTCAACTTCTTCTCTCGGCGCGTCAACACCGACAAACGACCGAACTGTCCCCAGTGTGGCCGCCCGGAGCTCGAACGGCGCATGTCCCTGTTCGCGATTTCCAAAGGGCGCAAAGAAAGTGACGACGGCCCTCTCGGCGCTCTTGATGAGCAAAAATTGCAGCAGGTGATGGCGTCCATGGCCTCTGAACTTGAGGGTGCTGACGAGGACGATCCGAAGCAAGCCGCGCGCGTCATGCGCAAGCTTTTCGATGCCGCCGGGTTGCCTGTCGGCCGCCACATGGAAGAAGCCATGCACCGGATGGAAGCGGGCGAAGATCCGGACAAGATCGAAGAGGAACTGGGTGACGTTCTCCAGCAAGAGGACCCATTCACCGCCGGCGGTACGCGCATCGCGGCCAATCTGAAAGCGCTGCGGCGTGAGTTGCTCCCGCCAAAGCATGACGACACCCTGTACGACTTGTAGAACACAAAGGCCGGGCGCAAACAAATGAGCTATGTGTATCTCGTCATGGCCATCGTCGCCGAGGTCACCGCGACAAGCATGCTGAAAGCCTCCCAGGAATTTACCCGTCCCCTGCCGAGCGTCATCGCCGTCCTCGGATACGGCTGTGCGTTCTATCTCTTGACGCTGGTGTTACGCACCCTGCCTGTTGGCGTCGCGTACGCCTTATGGTCAGGGCTCGGCATCCTGTTGGTGGCCCTTGCCGGCGCCCTATTCTACAAGCAGATCCCGGATTGGCCCGCCGTCATGGGTATCGCGCTCATCATCTCCGGGGTGGCGGTCATCAACTTGTTTTCAAATACGCTCCGCCACTGACGCGCCCGGAATACAACGGCAAGCATAAACCGTTGCCCGCGGCCAAGGGCATCCCGCACGAGCGTCGCAGGAGCCTTATCGCCTCGTGAGAATCCACTCCACCGCCGCGGCCACATCGGCCAACACCACGGCCCCCGGCCTTTTGATTTGCGTTTCGTCACCGGCACGATACTTTCCTGTTTGCACCAAGATCCCCTGCATTCCCGCCAGTAAAGCGCCTTCCACATCGGCCAGCGCATCATCGCCAATCATGACCACTTCCGAGGCGGGGCAGCCGAGGCTCACGAGCGCCGCGATAAAGAATTCCTTGGCCGGCTTGCCGAGAATGATGGCCGAAGCGCCGGAGGCGTATTCTAATGCCGACACAAAGGGACCAATATCGAGGCTGAGGCCGTCCGCTTCCTGGAAATAGCGATTATTGCCCATCGCCAGTAGCGGCGCTCCTGCCATCAGCAGCCGAAAAGCCCGATTGAGATTCTCGTAGCTAAACCCATCTCCGGCATCACCTAACAAGACGGCATCAGGCGAATCCCGGCGGAGATCGGCGAACTCCTCCTCAAGCGCGGGGTGAATGAGCATGAAGGGGCGCAGCTGCCGCGTCTTGAGGTAATCCCGCGCGGCGATGGGTGCGCTAAACAGGTTCTCAGCGGTCACTGTAAAACCCATACCCGTGAGTCGCCGCACCAGCTCAATAGACGACGTTCGCGTGACGTTGGTGACAAATCGATAAGGAACGCCGGCCGCCTGTAGCTTCTCCAATGCGTGCACTGCACCGGGCACGGCCTCCCGGCCGACGTAGAGCACGCCACTCAGATCGAACAGAACCGCGCTTACCACCATGGCCTACCTCGCCAACGCCCGCCCCGCTGTGAGCTTGTGAATGCGGCAACTGCACGTCCGGGCAGCAGCGTTCGGAGGTGCTCGCTGCACTTGCCGCTTCCCAATCTGGGAGGATCAGCAAACAATCAGTAGACCGCTCTGCTGTTCAAATAGATGCCCAGGGCCCGGTCGCAAGATGTGATATGGATCAGAGCCCAACCCTTGAGATACAGCATGATGCCAAAGGAGAGCAGCAGGTCGCCTTCGGAAAAGCGCTTTTCCAGCACCGAAATCTCGTGCAAGAGCCGCTCGTGCTCAGCCTTATGCCGCAGGTAACCGGCATAATCGTGATCCCGCATCAGCCGCTCTTCGGCGGCGAAGTGCGCTTTCGTATACACGATGAGCTTTGACAAGATGCGGGCGATTTCTTCCCTTCCCTTGCGCTGCTTCATCGCATCGTTTAACTCGTTCAACAGGGTGATCATCCCCTTATGCTCATCGTCGATCTGTCGCACTCGGACGCTATGCTGCTCGTCCCAGACGATAAATGCCATATCGCCTTCCTTTCCTCTCTATTGTCGCTCCTGTTTCGGACAACAGGTTATCGCGCGGCGAGGCGGTGGCGGCCTAGAGTCCGTGCCGAGTCGTCACGTTATGTCCCCATCGCAGTACTGGCCGCAACCGATCACCGAGCAAGGTCATGCCTTCATCATAGGAAACCCAGCGGAACTCATCATGCTCAGGCCGGCCAAGCTCGGCGCTGATGGGTAAATTAACATGCGCTTGCTCCGCCAGAGCGAGATAATAGCGCGCTACTTTACCGGCTCCATAGGGTTGCGTTTCCCGGTAATCATAACCCCACACAAATTCTAACCTTACAATCCCCGTTTCTTCCTTCACTTCACGGCAGGCAGCCGCCAAAGCGTCTTCCCCTTCCTCGACAAGCCCTTTTGGAAAGTCCCAGTAACGGTAGGCACGCAACAGCAGATAGCGCCAGCCGTCACTTGTCTGCCTGGCAATGACCACACCGGCCGAACGGGCTTTTATCTCCATTTTCTTGCTGAACCACTCAACCCGACAAGACGCGCTCGAGGCTCCGTTCCCCGATGCTGTGCGCCTGATCTGATAGTGTCGCCCAGGATAGGCCCCGTGGCAAAAATGGAGCCCTTGCCGGCCGGTTTCACGGCCGGCGGGGAAACTGGTGCTCATGGCAAATCTGCTGCGACTCCGCACCGCTCAGCGCCTCGCGTGTCAGCCCACAACGAAAGCGCCCTGTGCCTTCTGCCTGAAAGTGGCGGCAACTAAAGCACTGACCAAAGGTCGGGTACCGATGGTGGTGGTGCACGTTTCGCAGGATCTGCTCAAGGGTTCGGGCGGCCAGCACCAGCCGTTGCCGCTCGAGCCCCGAGGCCGCCTGCTGCCAGAGCGTGAGTGGAAACGTCGAGCTAAGAACATCGTGACCTTGCTCGGTAAGGTGCAGGTGCACGACGCGTCGGTCCCGGCCGTCAGGTACTTTCTCCAGCAGTCGTTTTCGCTCCAGCACTAACAGCGACTGAGATGCGGAGCCCTTGGTAATGGCCAAATAATCCGTAACGGCAGCGGGCGTATTGCTGTAGCGGTTGCAGCGTGCCAGGTAAGCCAGCACCTGCAGATGAACTGGCTGCAACTTCACGGTGGCGGCGGCCTTCCGCGAGGCCGCACGCGCGACGGTACCCATCCGCTCGACCAGATCGAAAAGAGACATTGCATCCATAACCTTATAGTATCGGTACTATACCGGCTTGATCGACACAAACCCAGTCCGACGCCGGGCATGAAGGCTGTTGAGTCCTTCGCGCGAATCCCCGAAATCCCTCGCCATGTCCGTCACAACAGCGTGAGTAATGCGCTGGTGCTGTGCTACCGGCTGCGGGGCAATAAGCGCAGCCGGTGGCGCGTCCATGGCGACCGCGTGCTTCAGCCACCGCAGCGCTTCTGGCCGGATCTGCGCTGTGCGTCGGCCGAGAGCTGCTATGGCCTTGTGTCCGAACTGCTGGTATATAAGGAAACCATACCCCTTGGCAACATCGCACTGAGGTTATCGTGAATCACGAGCACACACCGACCATCAGAGATCCCTTCCCGCAGAGTCTCTGCCATCGGTGTCGCCACGTCCGACTGCTACGCAGTAAGCGCGGTTCCGTGTTCATACGCTGCAACCACCCGGAGGTGGTCAAGTATCCACGGCAACCGGTCCTTACGTGCACCAGCTTCTCCCACCGAGCCTCCACCTAAGTCCGGTCGGTCCCTCAAACCCGTCAAAAACCACCCACAGTCCTCTGCCCCTCCGCGAGCACGGGGCTTCTTGAAGCGCAGGAGCAAACCATGCCGGACGCCACAGAACAAAGCCCGGAGCCGCAGAACAATCTCATCGAAGCAGCACGCCGGGACTTGTCGCTAGGCGATAAGCCCGCGCTGGAACAGCGCCTGGCGTCTTTGCATCCGGCCGAGATCGCCAATCTCATCGAATCACTTCCCGCCCCAGAGCGTGAGCAGCTGTGGCCGTTCGTCCCCGAAGGAATGGCCGGGGAAGTGCTGGCTCATCTCGGGGAGATTGCCCGCACGGGGCTCGTGGAAACCCTGCACCCGCAGGACATCATCGCCGCGGCCGGGTTGATGGAGACCACCGATCTCGCCGAGGTCATCGATGAGCTGCCCGAAGACCTGGGCGAAGCGATTTTGGAATCCCTCGCGCCGCAACATCGGGAGCGCATCGAGGCGACGCTGGCCTATCCAGAGGACAGTGCCGGGCGCCTCATGGATTCTCAGGTGGTGGCCGTGCGCGCCGACGTCACCCTGGAGGGATTACTGCGCTATCTGCGGCGACGCGAATCCTTGCCCGACCACACCGATCACCTCATGGTGATCGACCGCCAACGCCGCTACCTCGGGCAGCTTCCGCTCGCCACGCTGCTCACCAGTGAGCCCCATCGCACCGTGGAGGTCGTGATGTCGGACGGTCCGGTGGTGCGTGCCGACGCCCCTCAGTCGGAGGTGGTGCGCCTATTTGAGCGCCGGGACCTCATCTCCGTGGCCGTGGTTCGCGAGGATGGCCGGCTGCTGGGGCGGATTACCGTGGATGATGTGCTCGATGTCATTGAGGAACGGGCCTCCGAGCACATTCTTCACATGGCCGGCCTGCGTGAGGAAGAAGATCTGTTTGCTCCGGTGATGCCAAGCGCGCGGCGGCGGGCGGTGTGGCTCGGAATTAACCTTGCCACCGCGCTGCTCGCCTCGTGGGTCATCGGCTTGTTCGAGAAAACCCTGGAACAGGTGGTGGCGTTGGCGGTGCTCATGCCCATCGTCGCCAGCATGGGGGGCATCGCCGGAAGCCAGACCCTCACCCTGACCATCCGCGGGCTGGCACTGGATCAAATCACCCGCGCCAACACCCGTTGGCTCACTTTCAAGGAGCTTGCCGTAGGCACGCTCAACGGCGCGCTGTGGGCGCTCGTGGTGGGGTTCGCGGCAACCCTTTGGTTCAAGGATCCCCTGATCGGCCAGATCATCGCCGCCGCGCTGGTGATTAATCTGTTGGTGGGTGTGATTACCGGCCTCATGGTGCCTCTGCTATTGCACCGCCTGGGGATTGATCCGGCAGTTTCTGGGGCGGTCATTCTCACCACCGTCACCGACGTGGTCGGTTTCATGAGCTTTCTGGGGCTTGCCACGGTGTTCTTGCTCTAGCGAGAGGCGGCAAGTTCCGAGGCCGTCGGCCTATCGCCATCGGAAACGCCGCACCGCAGCAAGCCCACGGGAAAATGAGCAAGGGCCGCGGAAACGTAGAGTCGTGGGCCAGTCTCTGCGGTGTCGTCGAGGGAGACGAGTTCGCCGGTAAACACGTTCTCAAGAGGACGGCCATTGCATTCAGGCGGCACGCCAATGCAGGTATCTCCCCAGACCGCCTCGCCGAGCGGCTTCTCCTCCGGGTCGCTCATGAGGGTCGCAAACCATCGCGGAGCTATGGCAATCAGCAGTTCACGCTCGAACAGTCTGGCAAAGGCGCAAATGTGCTCGCCCTTGGCACCCTCTGGCGTCAGGGGCAGATACTCCCCTTTTTCAAATAACAGCGGGCGACTCGCCCGCAACAGCAAGGCTTGCCAAGTCAAAAACAGCTTGGCGCGCCCATCGTCCAAGGTATCGAGTAAACCCTGCACCCGCTCTGCCCTTCCCTTGGGATCCGCCGTCAGTGCCTGCAGTTGGCCGAGCAGCTCGCGGCGCTGCGGATAGTCCACGGGCCGGCGATTGTCCGGATCCACGAGGCTGAAATCCCACAGCTCGTTTCCCTGGTAAATGTCCGGCACACCGGGCGAGGTGAGCTTTAACAGCACTTGGGACAAGCTGTTATAAAGTCCCCACCTGGCCACTTTACGCACCAGGGGCAGGAAGTCCATTAGAAAGGGATTGGCCCGCCCGGTATCCAGCAGAGCCGCCACGAAGTTTGCCAGCGCCTGTTCATACTCGGCATTGGGGTTCATCCAGCTGGTCTCAACCTTCGCCTCGCGCACGGCCTTCAGCATATAGGCATCGACGCGCTCGTGAAGCCGACCGAGTTCTGCCCCCTCGGCGAGCGACTCGAGCGGCCATGCCCCCAACAGGGCTTGATAGACCAGGTATTCATCGTTCGCCGCGGGCGCCGGACGACCCTCGAGCGCGGCCTTGCGACTCTGGTTAATGCGTTGCCAGCGCTGCAGGTGCTCTTGCCACTCATTCGCCAG
>JAGTVB010000321.1 GCA_018224385.1 Gammaproteobacteria bacterium | reverse complement strand
TAGGCAGCCAGTCGCCTTGCCACAAGGGTGTGTCCGGCATGGATGCCGGACTCAAGTCTACAAGGATGTATTCACGACGTCCCTTGAGGCAAGGCGACTGGCTGCCACCCGGACGAAACGATGACCATGGCCAGAAATTGTGCAGCGTAGGGTATGATCGGGAGATTCGTCAGTCATCCGTTGTGGCTTCTTTAATCATCGCACGCAATATTTGGTATAGTGAACAGAGATCAAAGAGGTCACGACGGCATGAAGAACATTGAGGCGCTTTCCAAGGAAGAGCGAGTTTTGCGGGTAATGAGGGCGGTACTTATCGACGTTATCCGCGATACCACCACGAAGCCGGGTCTTCGCCACCCGCTTTCTGAGCGTACGCGTGACGAAATTCGGCAATGTCTCGAGTTGATCACGGCTCGCCAAGTAGAATTCGCCGAGGCAGCGGGCGCGCCAATGAAGGAGCGCCCAATGTTCGCCGATCAGCCCCGTAAGTCCGCCGTCGTTGCGTTCAATCACAGCCGGCCGTCGCCGGCAGCGACGGACAAAGACTAAGGAAGTCCTCGTCGCTGAGCGGTATTTTCTTCGCGCTCACGTCAACCGTGGAGCGCGGCCTCAAGCGCCAGGAAACACGCTGGGCGTACGCTGCTGTTAGTCAGTGGTCAGCATCTTTTGGCCACTACGCGCATCCACCGTCTGGAGTACCACAGGACGGCGCCAGATACGGTGAATATAGTTCATCACGTGGCGCGCCCTATCTAGATCAAGCCCCCGGCCGTCCGTTTCGTATTCATGCTGCAGCTCAAGCGTTCCGTCCCGTCGTAGCTCGGAAATACCTACCCGCGGGGAACCAAAATTAAACTTTGGCCCGAGCAGCGCCTCATGGAGGCGATAGATATCCTTTTCCCCTACCGTGATCTCCCCATTTCGCTTGGCATCGTAAACAAAAAGATCGAGCTTATCCGCGAGATCCGCGTCCAGCCAATTACGAATGAAACTGAAATCGTCCTCCTGAGCAAGAATCTTGCGGGCGGCATCCATGCCATCGCGTTCGACAATCTGATCCCACATGGCAAACCCAAGGTGATAGGGATTGACAGACAGTGACACTTGATTGTCGGCGGCTACCGGACGCACGACGTCAGAATGCGCCTTCATGGCGTCTAGGTACACATCCTGGGGAAGGAAACTCGCCTCCCGCAACAGGCGGGCATGCCAATAAGAGGCCCACCCCTCATTCATGATTTGGCAGGCAAATACGGGATAGAAATAAAACGATTCTTCCCGCACGGCGAGAAAGACGTCCCGCTCCCAATCTTCCATCTCCGGCGCATAATGGGCCAGGAACCATAACAAATCATACTCCGTGCGGGGCGGGACCGGCAGGCGCACCGGTTCCTTCGGCTGCGGCGCCATCTCGGACCTCTCGCCGGTTAGGGATTCGAAGCGCTTATGGAACTCATCTGCCGGCTCCTTGGGTTTCTCGGGAGGGCTCGTGGGAAACAGCGGGCGCTCTAAGTTCTGGTTCACGTCGATGTGCTGCTCGAGCGCCAAGGCCGCATCCAAAACCTGCTCCACCCGTTCTCGGCCGTGCTTCTCGATGGCCTGCTCGATACGCTGCGCATGGCCAGCCGCCAGATCCACAATGCGGGGGCTTACTTGATTATGGGTGCGGCGAAAAAGCTCGTTATTCTTGGAAAAATCTGCATGTCCAAGAACATGCGCATAGACCAGGGTGTTTTCCGCCAGCGAATTATTGTTTGCGAGAAACGCATGCCCTGGATTTCCCGGAAACACCACCTCGAAAATTCGGGAATATCCCATCCGATGCTGCACCAACTGATGGATGTAGCGAACCCCAAAAGACCAGTGGGGCATACGGACCGGCAGGCCGTACACCGCCACCTCCATCATGAAGCTCGGCGGTACGAGCTCGAATTCCACTGGAAAGTAGTCGAGCTGCATACGCTCGGCGAGGTTCTCTAAATCGGACTGGAAACGGCTAGGCATGCGTGGCATGAGCTTATTCCCCTTTAATTTCTGCCTGGCGCACGAAGAACTCTCGAATTGCCTCCCAGACATCTTCATACCCGGACGCGCTGTACGCTCCGGCGCAAGCCCCTGTCTTCATCAGATCCCCGAAAAGCCGTCCCATCTCCGTATGCAGTCGCTCAGGGCCGCGATGATTCACCTCAAGATAACCCATGAAGTTTAGGCGTGAGGCGAGGTTCCGCAGCGCGGACCACGCCGCATCGTGATCCGCCGCAAAATTATCTCCGTCCGATGCATAGAACAGGTACGAATTGTACCGGCCGGGATCATAGCGTTGTTCGAGTATCCGCTGCGCCAGTTCCAGTCCAGAGGAAGCTTCAGTACCCCCGGCCGCTCTGACCTGGAAAAATTCTTCCTCGGAAAACTCCCAGGCGTTGACCGTGTGCCCGACAAATACCGACTCAATGCGCGTATGTTGCCGCCTCAATCCCTGCAAGCTCCAAAAAAAGAACGTCTTGGCGAGCCTCCGGCTCTCTTCATCCATGCTTGAGGAAACGTCGAGCACATAAATAATTACCGCCACAGTCGATGGATGCGGGCGGCGCGCGAGTTGCCGAAAGCGCAAATCTTCGTTTGAAAATGGAATGGCGTCACCCTGCACTGCGCGTCGTTTGACTGCTTCCCGCAGCGTGCGGCGGCGATCCAGGCGCGCCCTCACGCCCCGCTTATCCCAGCCCTCGCGCACGAAGTCAGTATCTTCAAGCGTGTTGGCCGCCTTCGGCTCTAAGTGTGGCAGTTTCAGCTCATCCCAAATCCAGTCGAGGAGATCATCGATCTTTAGCTCGACGACAAACTCGAGCCCCCCCTCACCGGTGCCTGCGCCTCCGCTGCCGCGGCCCCCATCGCCCGAAGGGCGCAGCACATCGCCAGGTTTCACTCCTTGTCCTTGCCCTGCTCCGCTCTGCGTGTCGGCATCCCGGAGCCGAAACCGATAATGCTCTAAGAAGCGCACCGGGACGCGCACCACGCGGTTATCCGGATTTGTTAGGACATCCGCGCCGGACACCAGATCCGGAAGAGCATTTCGGACCGACTCACGAACCTTCTCGTTGTGCCGCAACCAATCTCTCGCTCCGCGCGAGAACAGGTCGTACCAGCGGGCCGCTTGAGTGGCGGCAGTACTATACTCATGAGACATGGTCATGCTCCTCTACCGGTGTCCCCCACCAACGGTCGGCCACTTCCGGCTTGCAACGCCCTGATCGGGCCTGCATGGCCACCGACTTGGCAGCAGCGCACCGTACGCCTCACTCCTGTGAAAGCAATGTCGTTACATAGTTCAGTGCTTCCTTTGCGCTATGGCGGTCGTAGCCGTATTCCGTGACAAGCCGCTCCTCCACCGCCGAGATCTTCTCCTGCGCTTCCTGATCCGGTCGCGTTACGGAGCTCACCAGGCGCAGGACATCGCGGCGCTCTTCGAACAAGTACTGTTCAATGGCTTCTTTCAAACGCCCATGGCTGGTCAAGGTAAATCTGTCGCCCAACTTGAAAGCCACCATGGCCTTTCGCACGACCTCCTGTCGGAAAGACAGCTTTCCGGCGTCGGAGATTTTGATCTTTTGCTCCACCGAGCGCAGGAAACGCTCATCGGGAGGACGGGTTTCGCCGGTAATTGCATCACTAAGCTCACGCCGATCCAGCATTGCCTCCACTTCATCAAGGTATTTTTCAAGGAGTGCCTGGGCCTCTGCCTCGAAGGAAGCGAACAAAGCCTTGTGCACATCCTCCTTCACCCAGCGGTTGTAAAAATCCTTGCGCACCACCACCAGCAGGTCTACGGCTCGTCGCTTTTCCTTAGGATCGATGCGGGGATCGGACTCAACCGCGTCCTTGATCGCCAGCATCACTTCCATGCTGGTGAGGCTCCTCACGGCGCTGCGTGTGATGGCATTGGATATCGAATTAATCACGAATCTTGGGCTAATGCCGGTCAAACCTTCGTCCGGGCTTTCCATGCGAATGCGCTCCACCTCTGCTTCCGAGATCCCTTCGACATCCTCGCCCGCATAAAGCCGCACTTTCTTCGACAGGTCCAATCCTTCACGTTCTGATTTCTGCATGCGCGTAATCACGGCAAACACCGCGGCAACCTTCAGCACATGCGGATCAAGATGTATCTCACGGAAAGCCGTCGCTGCCGAGATGAGCTTTTTGTAAATGCGCGCCTCATCGAGATAGCAGAGCGTGTAAGGCACTTGCACAATCACCATGCGATCGAGCAAGGCTTCATTTTCCTTTTCCTGAAGGAACTTCTTAAATTCGGCCATATTGGTGTGCGCGAGGATGGTCTCATCGAGATAGATGAGGGGAAAGCGCGATACCTTAACGTTTTTCTCCTGCGTCAAGGTCAGCAACAGGTAAAGGAACTCGCGCTTGACCTTGAGAATCTCGATCATCTCGAGCAGCCCGCGACTGGCGGCATACACCGCCCCGGACCAAGACCAGGCGCGCGGATCACCCTCGTCGCCATACTGGGCCGCTTTGGAGAGGTCCACCGATCCCACCAGATCCGCGATGTCTGCTGTGGTGGGATCGTGGGGTGCATAGGTTCCAACGCCCACGCGACCTGCCTCCGACAAAAACACGCGTTCGACGGGAAACCTCATAAAGTCGCCATCGAATTCCTCTTCGAGTCGCACTCGAGACAAGGGGCTGAGCTCACCCGTGACATCGACACCATAGGTCTCACGAAATTCTGCCCGCAGGGTGCTGGGTACCAGCAACAACGGGGATTCGTGCATCGGCGAGTCCTGCAGGGCATAAATCGCCCCTTCCTCGGTATGGCTGTACTCCTCTAAGCCCTTCTTGAGCAGAATCACCAAGGTGGACTTCCCACCCGACGGCGGGCCAAGCAAAAGCAATAGGCGCCGGCCCACTTCGGAGCCGGCAGCGGCGGCCTTAAAGTAGTCCACAACTCGCTCCAAGGCTTTGTCAACACCATACAGTTCGCCGGAGAACAGGCTGATGGCCGCCGAGTTCTCCTCGTCGGCACCCCTATAGCCCTTCCAGCGCAGCATATCCCATACATATTGATGGCTGGTGCGACACACGGCCTGCGCGTTGCTGGGCAGAACTTCCTCCACGAACGCCGCAAACGTTCCGCTCCAATGGTGCGCCTTGTGCTGCTGCGTGTAATGAGTTAGCGAATCAACGAATTTCGAACGCTTCCTCACGGTCGACTTGTCAGAATAAACCTCAGCGCTGGTCATAGCTGAGCTCCTCTACGGAAATGTAAATGCGTCGCATCTGTTGGCTCTCCCCTACATTTCAGCTTGAGGTTGACTAAGTGAGCGGAAACGGCGATGCACTGGCGGCGGAGGCTGTAACCTTGCATCGTGATATAACGAACGACTGCACACCCCTCTGCGGTCCTGGCGGAATCCCGGCAAGCATCTCTCACCGGCATCATCGGCTCGGCTTCTCATGGTATTCGTACTCTCGTTTATACAGTTAGAACCTGCTCGAGACCCGATTGTTCCAAATCGGGATGATTTGCTTAATGCAACCTTCGCACCATAATTTCGCAACTTAAGTACTTGCCCTATCAGGCGTTTTGCAACCCCGGCACGCTTTACCCCAGCAAATTCACCGCTCACTTGCCCTCCGGGGCTGCAGCGGCACTAAATTTACGCTCCGTCTAGGGTGCATAGCCGCTAAGGAACCGGTGGTCGCCGCGTTGCACCCACAGTCCTGCGCTTTGGCGTAACAGTTCATGCCAAATCTCCGACGGCTCGGCATCGAACACAATCCTTGAATCGGGTGAGACGAGATGCCAGTCACCGCGACTCACTTCGTCTTCCAGCTGACCGGGACCCCATCCGGCGTGGCCCCTATAGGCGTGGAAATTCTCACCTTGCTCCGACCCTGAAAGCAGGCGCTTCAGCGTATCCTCGCTCGCACTACTAAAGAAGATATTGGCAAACACATGGGCCGCCTCCTTCAGGTGCCGGTCCGTGCGAAGCAGGAGCCCCAAGCGCTCTTGCGCGACGGGCCCTCCGAGGTACAGCTTATCCTGACGACTGAACAGCGGGGTAATGCCAGGAAAGACCTTAGCGAGGCGCGTTCGGGTGGGGCGATTGATAATGAGGCCCATTGCCCCGTGCGCGCCATAATCCACCAACAGCACAACCGCCTTGGCAAAGGTCGGATCGGCCAGGTATCGGCTGGCGACTAACAATGTGCCCCGTTGCAGGGTAGGCCGGTACGCGGGTATGTTCATGGCTTCCATTGCCGCCCCCGATGCCATCGGGGAGCCCAGCGGTTCCGGTGATTTCACCATGATCGGGGTACGCGAGGTGGTAACGGCATGAGCCGATAAGGCAGCGCTAAAACAAAGGAAGGCCAGGCTCAGAAGCAGCGTCGTGCAGCAACGCTGGCCCCTGAACCCGACGAACCGGGGGGCCACGTCCGCGGGGTGAGCGTGGAGCGCTATCATCGTCAGCTCCATGGTCCAATGGAAAATTACCTAATCGGCCCGATGTCAACACTCAATACTGTTAAACTTAAGCCGGATTAGTTATCTCCGCAAGGCGCTCTGAGAAGCTTGATGCGCGCGCATCAAGCGATGGCCAACGATGCGGGACCTCGGACGCAGTCGTTGCGGGTACAAATGCAATTGCTGCCCATTTGGCACGCTTGAATCTGCAGTGAGCGGGCCGCAAGCTTTCGGCCAACGCGTAACAGGAGTTTTTAAGACCCGCTGCGCTTGCCACCGCGGCTCACAACGCTGGGCTACTCCCCCGGTACACGCCGGCTTACTCGCCTTATTGCTGGCGCTCAGGTGTTCGCCGCCCGCCTGCGGCGGTTTCATATCGTTACTGACGATTGCGACTCGCCGCCGTGCGCCTTGCGACTCGGGCGTTCGCGACATTGCTAAAGCAACTTCTAAACGACGTTCTGGTGGAGTCAACGCCAGACGGCGAGAAGAAACTTTGACTGACTCGATGCGGTCAAGTAGATACCCGATAGGTGCGCGCCATTCACAACCAGCCGGCGGTAACTCTGCGTGCAACGAAGGCACCGCTAAAGTTATCGAACATGTCGTACTATTAACGCGCGATCACCCCCTGCTGCCTCACAGGGATATACATCAGTCAGTGGCTGTTCCATAAACTAAAGTATGCTCCAGTCACTCGTTGGTCGGAATCCGTCGATGCCCTCCGCCTTGGTGGAAGAACAAATGCAGGCGCTACGAGAGCGCATCATTCGCTGTCTCATTGGGCGGCAAGAATTGACGCCAACGTCTGCTTGTGCGCCAATACCTGTCGGTGATTTTGATCTTGATCCCCGTACCGAAGAAGCGCCCAGGCTCACGCCCGCTGCGGTTCTCGTTCCTCTCGTGATGCGGCCAACGGGTTTCACGGTGCTCCTAACGCAACGGACTCAGCATTTGAGGGACCATCCTGGGCAGATTAGCTTTCCGGGAGGTCGCGTCGAGGCAACCGATGAGAATCCCATTGCGACCGCATTGCGTGAAACGCAGGAAGAAATCGGGCTGCCTCGCCATTGTGTCGACATCATTGGTCACCTCGATCCCTATGAAACGGCCACCGGCTTTCTGGTCACGCCAGTAGTCGGCTTCGTACAGCCAGTTTTCCGCCTGAAAACGGATCCATTCGAGGTTGCGGAGGTGTTCGAGGTCCCGCTTACATTCCTGCTCGACACCAGTAACCACCAGATCGGCAAGCGGATGTTCTGCGGAACCCAGCGGCGTTTCTGGGTCTTTCAATACCAGGATCGGTTCATTTGGGGCGCCACTGCAGGCATGCTCATGAACTTCTTTCGCCGCTTGCATCACACCTTCGAAGGCTGAGCACAGCGGTATGCGCCTCGGCCCAAGCCCCGTGTACCTCGATAAGCGCCTGTTCACCCTGTCGCGAAAGCCGGCAGCACAAGGCGAAACGGGGCGGCATAACGGGAGCGTCGCTTGTCGCGAACGCCTGCTGGCATTTTCCCAAGAAACGAGGCTCAAGGATGGGGGTCAAGAATCCGCTGTGGGAAGGTACGGAGATGTGTACTGAATTCCGGTAACATGATGGCTACCGCGGACTTTCCCATGGCACAACAGGAGCCCTGAGGCTGTACGGAGCATCGCGCGAGCCTGACGCGTCCTTCGCGGAGCGGCTACACGGATCCATCGAACGCGTGACTTTCCACAGTGAGGAAAGCGGTTTTTGCGTGCTCAGAGTCAAGGTTCAGGGACGCCGTGATTTCGCCACCGTCGTGGGCACAGCACCGGCAGTAACGCCCGGTGAGTATGTCGAATGCGAGGGATCGTGGGTCACCGACCGTACCCACGGACTTCAATTCAAAGCACGTCAGCTGAGCATCGTGCCGCCGATCACGCTTGAAGGAATCGAAAAATACCTGGGTTCAGGCATGGTTCGGGGCATCGGACCGCACTTCGCCCGTAAGCTGGTCAGCGCTTTTGGCGAGCAGGTATTTGAGATCATCGAGCAGCAACCGGCAAAGCTCGAAGAGCTACCCGGGATCGGACCAAAGCGTATGCAGCGGGTGGTGGCAGCATGGCGTGAGCAGAAGGTGGTCCGTCAGATTATGGTATTTCTCCGTTCGCACGGCGTCGGGACGGCGCGCGCGGTGCGTATCTACAAAACCTACGGTGCAAATGCCATCGAGCGGGTTCGAGAGAACCCTTATCGGCTCGCCCTGGACATCCAGGGCATGGGATTCCTCACCGCGGATACCCTGGCTCAGCGTCTGGGCATTCGCAAGGACTCCCTGATGCGCGCCCAGGCCGGCATACGCCACATGCTGCAAGAATTTGCCGCGGAAGGGCACTGTACCGCCACGCGGGGGCGCGTTCTCGAAACCGCGGCGCAGATGCTCGCGATTCCCACTCCAATTCTTGAGCAAGGAATCCATGAGGAACTGGCGGCGGGAAATTTAATTGCGGAAACGATTGAGGGCGAGGCCTGCCTATTTCTGAGGTCACTGCACCACGCAGAAGTGGGGGTGGGGCAGCACCTCCTGAGACTGTTGCCGGGAGCACCGCCTTGGGGCACAGTCGACCCCGAGAAAGCCATTGCCTGGGTCGAAAAGACCACCGGATTGACCCTCTCAAGCTCGCAGCGACACGGCGTCGCCAGCGCGATCAACGGTAAGCTAACGGTGATCACCGGCGGCCCCGGCGTGGGCAAGACGACCGTGGTCAACAGCATCTTGCAGATCGTTCGCGCCAAAGGTGCTCAGGTGGTACTGTGCGCGCCCACCGGGCGTGCCGCCAAAAGACTCTCAGAATCGACCGGGCTCGAGGCAAAGACCATTCATCGGCTGCTGGAATTTGATCCCCACCGACGCGGGTTTAGTCGAGGACGAGAAAACCCCCTGGATGCCAACTTTGTGGTCATGGACGAGTTGTCCATGGTCGATGTGTCGCTGATGAACCAATTATTAAGAGCGGTGCCCGATGCGGCCGCGCTGCTTATGGTGGGCGATGTCGACCAGCTTCCTTCCGTCGGCCCCGGTGCCGTGCTCTCCGACATCATCGAGTCCGGCCGCATTGCTACCGTGCGCCTCACCGAGATCTTCCGGCAAGCGGCCGATTCACGCATCATCGCCAACGCGCACCGCATTAACCGCGGACAGATGCCGGAACGGCCGAGCGATCCCAGAGATCCGAGCGATTTTTACTTCATCGCCACCGATACCCCCGAAGCCATCCATGACCGACTGCTGGACCTTGTGACCGAACGCATCCCCTCGCGCTTTGGCCTGCATCCCATCCGCGACGTGCAGGTGATGTGTCCCATGAACCGAGGCCTGCTGGGAACACGCTCCCTTAACGCCGAGCTGCAGCGCCGACTCAACGCCCACGCCCAGCCGAGCGTGACGCGCTATGGCTGGACATTCGCGCCAGGCGATAAAGTCGTTCAAACCGTAAATAACTACCAAAAGGAAGTGTTTAACGGTGATATCGGATGCATCACGCGTATCGATCTCGAAGAAGGCCTCATTTTCGTCGACGTTGACGGAAGAGAAATTAGCTACGAACTGGCGGAACTCGATGAGATTGCCCTCGCCTATGCCATCACGGTGCATAAGAGCCAGGGATCGGAGTATCCGGCGGTGGTCATTCCCCTGGCCACCCAACACTACACGTTACTGGAGCGCAATCTGCTTTACACTGGCGTGACCCGCGGCAAACGGCTGGTCGTAATCGTTGGGCAGCCGAAGGCCCTATCGCTGGCGGTCCGCCACGCGCGCTCGAAACGCCGCCTTACTCATCTCGCAGCCCGCATCAAGGAGCTGCCGGCGTCCCAGGGAGAGGCTTACTTATAGAGGCGTTCGATGTACTCGGCGTACTTTTCACTGATAAGACCACGCCGGAGCTTCATTGTGGGTGTCAGCTCGCCGCCATCGATCGTGAACTGCTCAGCGAGAACCGCAAAGCGCTTTATCGTTGCATAATGCGCGAGATCTCCGTTTACCCTCTCAATCTGCTGCTGCAAATAATGGCGAAAGAGAGCGCAGGTGCATGCCTCCTCAGGCACGCGCGCCGGGCTCCCGGCACGCGCGGCGGCAGTCGGCAGCTCCTGCGGATCAAGGATGAGCAATGCAGCCACATACTTGCGCCTATCGCCGACAAGTATCGCGTGAGCTACGCCAGGAATTTCCCCCAGCTTCATCTCAACCGGCTGCGGTACGATATTTTCCCCGCCAGAAGTGACAATGATGTCTTTCTTGCGGCCGGTAACTTCAAGGAAGCCGCTCTCATCTAGCGTACCAATGTCCCCAGAATGCAGCCAACCTTGTTCATCCCGCGCTTCCCGAGTGGCCTCCGCGTCCTTGTAATAGCCTAGGAACACGTGAGGGCCGCGGATCAAGATCTCCCCGTCATCGGCAATCTGCAGCTCTGTGCCCGGAATGGGAATACCGGCCTTACCGATGCGGTAGCGATTGGGATAAGACACGGTGGTAGGACCGGTGCACTCGCTCATGCCGTAGGCTTCTAGAATGGGAATGCCGAGGCTTAGAAAGAATTCCAGCGTCCCTCTTGAGATCGGTGCCGCCGCCGTGAAGCAACAGCGTGCGCGATCAAGGCCGAGCCGATGGCGTACCCTCGCGAACACCAAACGCTCGGCCAACCAATAAGTTGATGGCCTGCGGCGATTCTCCTGATCAGCAAAACCCGCCTGCAAGCCAACCCGCCGTGCCCAACCAACGAGCTGCCGTCGCATCGGACTCGCGGCGGCACCGGCCGCCTGTACGGCGCTCTGAATCTTCTCCCATACGCGCGGCACGCCGAGGAAAAAACTGGGGCGGATTTCCCTCAGATCATCGGCGAGGGTATCCATACGCTCGGCGAACCATGTGCAGGCACCGGCCGCCATGGGAATATGCAAGGTAAAGATCTGCTCCGCGATGTGGCTTAACGGCAGATAGCTGATAAAGGCGTCGTCGGGCTGCGCTGCATAGGCTTGTACACAGGCGTTGGCATTCCAAATGATGTTTTGGTGACGAATCATCACCCCTTTCGGCAGGCCTGTCGTGCCGGAGGTATAGATGAGGCTGCAGACGTCGCCCGTCTGCTGGGCTGCAATGCGCGCTCGAAGACGCTCCCCTGACACCTTCGCTCCGCGCTCGAGCAGGCTTTCCCAAGTAGAGACCTCCTCGCTGGTCACGCGCCCGTGCATCACAACGATGGCCTTGAGCCGGGGAAGCCGCGCCCGGAGGCGAAGAAAAAGGTCAGCGGTCACATTGTCCTGTACAATGGCAATCGCAGCATCGCAATGTTTGGCAATGTAGAAGCATTGCGCGGGAGGATTCGTGGTATATAGGCCGACAGGAATACCCCCAGCGGCGATGGCACCGATTGCGCTAAGAAACCATCGCGGCGAGTTGGGCGCCATGATCACGACACCCGCGCCCGGCTCAAGACCTAACGCGATCAAGCCCCGGGCGGTCAACGTTGCTTGTTCGTAGTAAGCGTTCCACGAAGTTGTCTGCCACCGCCCATCCTGCCTGGCACGCAGGGCGGGTCGGTGCCCATGGCGGCGCGCGCTGGTCTCGAGCACATTAAGCACGGTGTGGGCTGAAGTCATTGTTCGCTTGTTTACGAGCAGTCTCTGGTGGGCGCCATGGCGTTTTTGCATTCGGCGACCAAACTACTGTCGACGATAGACGTACTCCTGCACGCCATGACTTAACAGAAACGAACGCTGCAGGCGAAACCCAGCCATGATTTTTTCCAGCGCACCCGCAGTGTAGCGCGGCGCATCGGTGACAACTGCCGAGTCGGCGTCGTAGGAAATGCGGTTCTCATCCACGATTCGACAGTACCAAGGCCTCGCCGGTATGGTCTTGTGTGTTGCAATCATAGCGAAAAGCGCCGTGCCGGAACGGCTGAAGGCACCGAGATGGGCAATCAACGCAGTCAATGCATCGCGTTGCAGGTAATTAAAGAGATCCCAGGCGATGATGGCGTCTAATTGCACATCGGACGAGAGATCGAGCAGACGGGGGAACGTAGACCGCCACCGGCCGATATCCACCGACTCCGGCAGCCGCTCGGCCTCAATGGCTCTAAACAGATCCGCGACATAGACTCTGCCGGGAAACCGCGACGATAGATAGGCCACATTGGCCGCGAGCGGATAACCCAAATCGAGCATATGATACTTCGGCGATGGTTCCACGCAACCGAGGAAGGCGTGAAAGCCTGGAGATGAACGTGATCGAGAAGCAGAGTTATCCGTCTTGCGCTCCTCCATGGAAGGCCTGACTAAACTTAGCACACTGAGGGCGCTGTAAAGAGTCGCCGTTGATGAGGTCTTCGGTAATCATAGGCGACCCAAACGCCGGTGGCCACCACGCCCGATCAAGGCCGCGAAATCCTTGGACACTGTTTTATGATCCCGCCGGCGCCAGCACCGAGCGAGGCACGTTACGACAAGCCCGAGTATTGTTTGAGACAACTTTTTGGCGTGTTTAGCAAGCCTCGTAGAATAAGAGCACGGGAGCGTCATTGAGCTGCTCCCTGTTCCCCTTACAATGGCTACACAACGGCCTACGGATACCCGCGGATGACGGGCAAGGGTGAAAACCGAGCTGTTGCGCAGCACGCACGTGCCCCGATTATCCGGCTGTACCGTACCTGCACCGCGCCCGTGGCTACAGCGGATCGCTGATGACGGAGAGAGCTGGCATTGACTACCGATACTGAAGGACCGCATCCGGCGACAGCCGCTGAACCGGCAGCCAAGCAACCGGCGCGGCGCAGCAGCCAAATCGATGATGACTTGGTCATCGTCGGCATTGGCGCGTCCGCAGGTGGGCTCGAGGCGTTGCGCGGTCTGCTGTCAGGTTTGCCGACGGACGTGAATATTGCTTACGTGATCGCACAGCATCTGCACCCGACCCATCGCAGCATGCTCATCGACCTGCTTCGATCCCACACCAAATTGGAGGTGGTGGAGGCGAAGAATCGTGAGCCGGTGTGCGCCGGACGGGTCTACGTAACCCCACCGGGCCGCAACGTCTCCATTGCTAACGGGCGCATGAAGCTCACCAAAACGAGCCGTGAAGTGGGCCCGAAGCCTTCCGTGGATCAGTTTTTTACGGCGCTGGCGGAAAATGTGGGAGAGCGAGCCGTTGGTATTATTCTCTCGGGAACCGGCTCAGACGGTGCTCTCGGGGTACGCGCCATTAAGGCCCATGGTGGCTTCACCATGGCGCAGGCCATCGAGTCGGCGAAGTTTGACGGGATGCCCCACGCGGCCATCAACACGGGGGATGTCGACCTGGTGCTGCCGCCCCATCGTATCGGCCCCGAACTTCGTGATCTACTGAAGCATCCTCGGAGCGCGCCGCTTCCGTTTCCAGAGGACGACACCCTGGGTGACGTGCAGCGCATCCTACGATTGTTGCTTACCCGCACTGGCTGCGATTTCTCGGACTATAAACCCAATACTCTGAATCGGCGCATTCAGCGTCGTATGGCGATCCACAAGCTGCCGGAGCTCGGCGAATATTTACGCTACGTCGAGGAGTCGCCCAAGGAGGCATGGGATCTCGGCCGGGACATTCTCGTGTCGGTGACCGCGTTCTTTCGCGATCCGGAGGCCTTTCAGGTTCTAGAGAAGGCGCTGGTCGCCAGCTTGGACAAGAAGGAGCGAGGCGAACAGATCCGCGTTTGGGTGCCCGGTTGTGCGACCGGCGAAGAAGCCTATTCCATCGCTATCCTTTTGGACAAGCTGCTGCGCAGTCGCCCGAGGGGCGTGTCGGTACAGATATTCGGCACGGATCTCGATGAAAACGCCATCCTGCATGCTCGACGCGGCGTGTATCCGATCACCAGCCTCGCCGGCATCGACCCGGCGCTGCGCAAGCGCTGTTTCATCAGCACGCAAAGCGCCTACCAAGTGATCAAGCCGATCCGGGAAATGGTTGTCTTTGCGCGCCATGATCTGGTAAAAGACCCGCCTTTTTCGCATTTGGATCTCATCAGCTGCCGCAATGTGCTCATCTATTTTAACAGTCGACTGCAGCAGCGCATTATCCCGCTGTTTCACCAGGTGATCGAGCCAAACGGCTACCTGTTGCTTGGCAAATCTGAGTCGATCGTCGCATTTAGCGAGCTGTTCGAACAGGTCGACCGTAAATGGCGCTTGTTCCGGCGACGCCCCGAGACATCCAGTTCAGCGCAAGGACACGACTATCACCCTTATCGAATCCCTATCACTGCACCGACCGCAACGCGAAAGCGCGAGCAACGACATTCCATGCAGGAGATCATCAATCACGCTATCGCCGACGCCTATGCCCCGTTGGCGGTGCTCATCGATGAACGCATGCAGGTACGTCACGTGCGCGGAGACATCAGCGCCTATCTGCGCCTCTCGGCAGGGGATCTGGACCTGAACATCGTTAACTTGGCGCGAGATGAGCTGCGCACGGATCTGCGCACCCTGCTGTACCGGGTCAGCCGAGACCACACCCCCCTCAAGAGCCGACGACTTCAGGTTGGAACCGGGTCCAATGTCGTTCGCCTGAGCCTACACGCCAGGCCCGTGCGTATGAGCGAGGAGGAAGGCTGGCTGATTGCCGTCATTTTCCAAGAGGAATTAGGAGACGACATCCAGGAGGCTGATGTCCCGGTGGTTGATCTTTCCGAAGACGCCCGTATCGCGGAGCTTGAGAAAGAGGTGACGGATACGCGCGAACAACTGCAAACTACGGTCGAGGAGCTCGAAACCACCAACGAAGAATTGCAGTCGATCAACGAAGAGTTGCAGTCGGCTAATGAAGAGCTGCACTCGGCGAATGAGGAGCTTCAAACATCAAACGAAGAGCTGCAATCCGCCAATGAGGAGCTACACACCCTTAACGAGGCGCTGCAGATAAAATCTGCCGAAGTGGCGATGACCAGTGCCGACATTGAGAACGTCCTTAAAAGCATCGGCTTTCCAATGCTGGTCGTGGATCGCGACCTGCGTATCACGCGGGCTACCCCGGCTGCCGATCAGCTCTTCGATCTCTCATCCATTCTCTCCCGTCCGGTAGTCACGGGGGTTCCCAGCACCGTTAGCCTGCCGGGGCTGCGCAGCGAGCTGCTCCAGGTGATGGAGACCGATCAGCCGCTGGAATCCGAGTTGGTGCAGGGCAAGACCATTTATTGGAAGCGCATCCTCCCCTACTACGCGGAGGAGGGAGCGATTGTCGGCGCTATTTTGATGTTCTTGGATCAAACTTCCCTGCATACCGCCGAGAAGGCACTGCGCGAGCGCGAAAGTTATCTTGCGGCCATCCTCAACAACTATCTCTACGGGATCATTAGTATTGACGAAACAGGGTGCATCGAAAGCTTTAACGTGGCGGCTGAACGTATCTTTGGCTACCGGGCCAGCGAGGCGATCGGCCAAAATGTGAACCTGCTCCTGCCAGCGCCGGAGCGCGATCGCCATTCGGGCTACATTCAGCGCTATCTCAAAACGGGGGAATCGCACATTATGGGGAAAAGCCGACGGGTTGTGGCAAGTAACAAGGCTGGCAAGCACATCACTATCCACCTTACTTTGACCGAGTGGAAGGAAGGCGGGCGCCGATCGTTCATCGGGCTTATCTATGCACCCGACGAGCAAATCATCCTTCCTCCATCGCCCACGCCGCATTGACGCCTTCTCACCGGCAGTGAGCAGGGTCCACGACGATCACCACCTCAACGAAGCGCTGGAGCGGCTTCGTCAGCGCATTCTCGAACTCGAGCGCATGGAGATGGAAAGCCGTGCCAAGGAAGAGCGCTTGTTGGGCGTTGTTCAGGAGCTGGACGTGCATCGCGAGGAACTCTACACCCAAAACGAGAATCTCCTGCATGCCCAGGCCGAGCTCGAAGAGTCCCAGCGAAGCTACATCGACCTTTTTGAGTATGCCCCGGTCGGCTACCTTTTCCTGGACCGTGAAGGGGTCATCCAACAACTCAATCTACAGGGTGCCCAGATGCTCGGATACAGTCGCGCGCACGTACTGGGCAAGCCCCTGTGGCTGTACTTGCCGCGCACCTACCGCGATACGCTGGCGCAGCACTTGCGTATGGTTTTTCGTCGCAACCGAGCGACGGTGGAAGTGGGCATTCGGCGCGGCGACGGATCGACCTTCTACGGCGCCTTAGAAAGCATGTTGGTTCCAGAGACAGCGGGGTTCTCCCGCTATTGCCGAACGGCTTTACTGGATGTTACGGAACGCTGGACCGCAGAGAATGCACTGCGCGAGAGCGAAGAACGTTTTCGCAACCTCATTGAAGGCTCTATTCAGGGCATCTATATCCATCAAGATTGGCGCCCGTTGTTCGTCAACCAAGCCTATGCCGATATTCTCGGCTATAACTCACCGGAAGAAATCCTGGCCATGAAGTGCTTTGAGCACCACATCGCGCCTCATGAGCGCCCGCGACTCAGGGATTATCTGACAAGGCGGCTCGTCGGTGAGTCCGTGCCGGTTCATTACGAGTACGATGCCTTGCGCAAGGACGGCGCACTTGTCACGCTAGACAAAGTGGTCAGGCTCATCCAGTGGAAGGGGGAGGTGGCGGTCCAAGATACGGTCATCGACATTACCGCCCGCCGGCGTGCGGAGGAGCAAGCGAGAAAGCGCGAGGCAGAGCTCGCTCACGTTGCTCGGCTCAGCACCATGGGGGAGATGGCCACCACCCTCGCCCACGAACTGAACCAACCCCTCACTGCGATCGTGAGCTACACCGAAGGCGCCCTGCGCCGCTTTGGTCATATTCGAGCAAGCAATCCAGAGCTGATCGAGGTGCTCGATCAGATTGGTCAACTCACCAAACGGGCAGCCCAGATCGTAAAGGGCATGCGTAATTTCGTGCGCAAGAAAGACGCCCAGTTCGAACCGGTAGACTTCAACCAAGCCGTCTCCGAAGCGGCGCGCCTTATCAGTGCGGAAGTACGCAAGAAAGAAATTCGAATGGAAATCTACCTGGCGCCGGACTTGCCGCTCGTCAACGGCAGTCTGGTCCAATTGGAGCAAGTCGTGCTCAATCTCATTCGTAATGCTATCGAGGCAATCGAAGAGGCGCAGAGCGGGCCTCGCAATTTAACGTTACGCACGTTTACCAACCGCCGAGCCGAACTCGAACTCACGGTGCGGGACTCGGGAGTAGGCCTTGACCCGGCGGTCGCCCCGCGTGTGCTGGAAGCCTTTGTCACCACCAAACATGACGGCCTCGGCCTGGGGCTCTCGATTAGCCGCACGATTCTCGAATCCCACGGCGGACGGCTCTGGGCAACGCCCAATGAGCGTCGGGGAACAACGTTTCACTTGACATTGCCCACGCCACCCAACACCGATGTGTGCTGAAGGAGTCCCCACTGTCTTTGTCGTCGACGACGACGAAGATGTGCGCAACGCGCTGCGATGGCTTATCGAATCCGTCGACCTGACGGTGGCCACTTATCCATCGGCCGAGGCGTTCCTCGCGGCTTATACACCCGGCCAGCCTGGCTGCCTAGTGCTCGACGTGCGCATGCCGGGAATGGGCGGGCTCGGGCTGCTCGAACATATGCGCATCGAGGGAATTGAGCTGCCAACGATTATTTTGACGGGACACGCAGATGTCCCTATCGCCGTACGCGCAATGAAATCCGGCGCCATAGACTTCATCGAAAAGCCTTTTACCGATCAGGACTTGCTTGACCAGATTCAACGCGCCTTAAGAGAAGACGCCAAGCAACGTAGCCACCAGCTCAAGCGAGCCGAGGTTCTGTCGCGGGTCGAAACGCTAACGCCACGGGAACGGGAAGTCCTGCGGCGCGTGGTTCGAGGACAAGCCAATAAAGTAATTTCTGCAGAGCTCGGAATCAGCGAGCGAACGGTGGAGACCCACCGCAAGAAAATCATGGACAAAATGCAGGCCAAGTCCCTGGCAGAGCTGATTCAAATGACCCTCCTCACTCGGATAATTAAATCTTCCTCGCCTCCCCATCCGGGGAATCCCTGATCCCCATTACGGTAAATGCGGATTTCATCCGCCTGGGATTTCTCTTAGGTTTTATATTAAGGATTTATAACGATCGAGGGGGTGTTCGGCGCTGTTCGGAGATCCGCGCTAGCCACCCCGAAAACGAGGCGTAACGGTTCGTGGGCACAGTAAAAGCAATAGGGTCGGCTCCACGCAATGCCAACTCAGATCTTGATCCGGCGAGAAACCTCGCCTCGGTGCGCAGAATACATTCGTGCCGGAGCTGCGCGGTGCGCCCCGCTTGCTTGCCTTGTGGGCTCGCCCCAGAAGGATTAGAGCGGCTAACGGGCGTGAGTCCCCGGCCTTTGCCGGTAGGGCACGGCGATCATGCGTTTCGACCCGGAGATCCCCTGCGTGCGCTCTATGTGGTGAAGTCAGGATCGGTCAAAGTTTATAAGCCAATGGCCGATGGAGACGAGCAAATCGTCGGATTTCACTTTCCTGGGGAACTGATCGGTCTCGATGGCCTCGCCACCAACAGCCATACTTGCGCAGCGGCCGCACTGGAGACCACGACGATGTGCGAATTTCCAGTGATTCAGCTTCACGAGATGTGCCACAACTACCCCCTTGTTCGACACGAGTTCAATCGCTTGCTGGGAAACCACCTCACCCATCTACGCAATATGTTGCTCTTGGTTGGAAGGAAGAGCGCGGAAGGGCGGCTCGCTGGGTTCTTACTTGATCTTTCCGGACGACTGAAGGCACGGGGTTACTCGCCCTGCCAATTTTACCTCAGTATGTCCCGCCTTGATATCGCCAACTATTTGGGACTGGCTGTTGAAACCGTCAGCCGGGTGTTTTCTCGCTTTCAGGACGAAGGCCTTCTGAGTGTGCAGTTGCGGCATGTCGCTATCCAGGACCTCGACCGCCTCGGAAGGCTAGTCAACGCCGGTTCCGGCCTCGTGGGCCCCTTTCGGCCGCCACGCCAGCTTGGTGCGATGACGTTCGCCGGCGCAGCAACGATGAGTTCATGACCGCCGGCAGTTCTATTGACGCGGGGTGTTGATTGGCCACAGCGCAGACCCCCGGCGGGCCATACCTTCGAAATGGCCAAGTTAAGCGGTCGATTTGGGAGTAGGACTTGATGGAAAACCGATACAGTGCACGAAGCCCAGTAGCGTTAGACGTCGAACTGCATCATGGGCGCACCAGTTTTGGCACATTCAAAGTGCGAAACATCAGCCTTGAGGGCATGTTCGTAGAAACCGGCCCGATACACCTGTATCCAAGCGATCTCATCGATGCCACCCTAACCATTGGGCTCAAGCCGACGCCTACCCATGAAATTAGAGCCGTGGTCGTGCATCATACAGAGGAAGGGATCGGGCTCATGTTTCGTGATTATGAGCCGGCTTTACTTGGACTCTTGCGCTTTTTGTCATCCGTGGCTGCCTGAAAAGCCCCTTGAGGCAGGCTACGCGCACATGGCGGCCCCCGCAATCCTGAGTTACCCCACCCCCCCAATAGAGGCCCTAGTTCACTCGCCCGGTCCGCAGGGCTAGGGGCTTAGGATCTACGAAAACTGCCGACTTTCCCGTCAGAGTGCGCCTTGCCGGCGCGAGAGCGAGCCCCTGGGGCTCATGAGCCCATTGGAGCCGCTTTGCAGCAGACAGCAGCGCTCTTTTTTCAACCCGCTTTTAGCGCAGTAACCAGATCCTCGCATACAGCCTTGGCGTCCCCAAATAACATCGAGCAATTGTCGCGATAAAAGAGGAGGTTATCTACGCCGGCATAGCCAGGACGCATGCTGCGCTTGATGAAAAATATCTGCCTTGCTCGGTAGACATCGAGTATCGGCATCCCGTAGATCGAACTCGATGGATCCTCCTTGGCAGCAGGATTCGTGACGTCGTTGGCTCCGACTACCAGCGCCACATCAGCGGTGGGGAACTCTGGGTTGATCTCGTCCATCTCAAGGACATGCTCGTAGGGGATATCAGCCTCGGCCAACAGGACATTCATATGCCCCGGCATCCGCCCCGCTACTGGATGAATGGCAAATTTGACCGTGGCTCCCCTTTCTTCCAACAGCTCCATCAGCTCCTTGAGCGCATGTTGGGCCTGTGCGACGGCCATTCCATAACCGGGCACCACAATCACCCTTGCCCCTTCATTGTTCATCCAGAAAACCGCATCTTCCACCCCGGCCGCCTTCACACCCTTTTCAGCCGCCAGAGCCATCGGCGAGGCTTCGCCCTCCTCCCCCACACCAAAACCGCCCAGGATAACGCTCACAAAAGCGCGGTTCATTGCCCTGCACATAATGTAGGATAGAATCGCGCCAGAGAAGCCAACGAGCGCGCCGGTCACGATAAGGAGTTCATTCTGCAACGTAAATCCCGTCGCGGCCGCCGCCCATCCTGAATATGAGTTCAGCATCGAGATCACCACGGGCATGTCGGCCCCACCAATGGGAACGATGAGAAGAACGCCCAAGGCGAACGAAAGCAGAATGATGAGATAGAGTGAAAACAGATGATTGTTGATCGCGAAGTCGACGGCCAGCGCGATGGTGGCGATACCCAACGCAAGGTTAAGCCAATGCTGCGCCGTGAACACCAGCGGTGCCGAGCTCAGGATGCCCTGCAGCTTGCCAAAGGCAACCAGGGACCCGGTAAAAGTGATGGCTCCGATAACGACACCCGCGGATAACTCGGCCATCAGCAGCGTGTCCAAGTGGCCGGTCGCCTGCCGATTAAAATAGGTTCCAACCGCCACCAAAACCGCCGCCAGACCGACAAAGCTGTGCAACATTGCCACCAGCTGCGGCATAGCGGTCATACGAATCTTGAGGGCGACCACGATACCGATAACGGCACCCACCATCCCCCCAATGACGATCAGCGTGTAACCGCGAACGTCCGGACTGAGCAGCGTGACGGCAATGGCGATAATCATACCGACCATGGCGAGCACATTGCCTCGCCGAGCGGTTGCCGGTGACGTCAGTCCCTTCAGACCGAGGATAAACAGGACGGCTGAGACAAGATAAGCAGCGGCCTGGACATCAACAGAGATCTGCATACGTGGCGTGTCCTCGGTAGGTTATTTCTTGCGCTTGAACATGCTGAGCATGCGCTGGGTAACGAGGAATCCCCCGAAAATATTGATTGAGGCAAGCAGGACGGCTAAGAATCCAAGCACGTCCACCGTTAAGCTGGCTCGCTCAAAGCCGGCCACCAACAGAGCGCCGACAATAATAATTCCAGAAATCGCGTTCGTGAGAGAAATAAGCGGCGTGTGCAGGGATGGTGTCACACCCCAGATTACGAAGTAGCCGACAAAACAGGCAAGCACGAAAACATACAACGCCACGAGAGGTTCGGACATGGGGATCGCTTCCTCTAGGTTTGCGGTGGTTGGTAGAGAACCTTCCCTTGGTGCGTTACCATCGCCGCCCGGCTTATGTCATCTTGGGACGGATCCTTGAAGATCAAGCCACCCTCTTGAGAATCTACCAAGATAGAGAGAAGATTCAGCATATTCCGAGCATAAAACGCACTGGCGTCGGTCGACACCAGCGCCGGGTAGTTCGTGAAGCCAACGATCGTCACGCCGTGGGCGGTAATCACTTCACCGGCCTTTGTCAGCGGGCAGTTTCCCCCGTTGGCCGCGGCCATATCGATGATGACCGACCCCTCGGCCAGTCCTTTCACAGCGTCCTCGGTAATAAGCACCGGCGCGGCCTTGCAAGGTATCAGCGCGGTGGAAATAATAACGTTGGCCTTCTTCAAGTACTCGGTAAGCGCTTTTTGCTGTCGATCCTTGGCCTCGGCCGTGAGCTCTCGCGCATAGCCCCCCACCCCGACACCGCTCTCACCGACATCTAACTCGATAAACTTCGCGCCAAGGGACTGGATCTCTTCCTTTACCGCGGGACGCACGTCGAACGCCTCTACCTCAGCCCCAAGGCGCCGCGCTGTAGCAATGGCTTGGAGGCCGGCAACCCCCGCCCCCAACACGACAACCCGAGCCGGGCGGGCGGCACCGGCCGCCGTCATCATCATCGGAAAGAATCGAACATAACGGGCCGCTCCCTCAACGACCGCCCGGTAGCCAGCAATATTGGCTTGAGAAGAAAGCACGTCCATGCCTTGGGCGCGCGTGGTTCTCGGTATCGCTTCCATGGCAAACGCGGTGACGCCCGCCTCGGCCAAACGTGCGAGAAGCGCGGCGTTCTCGCACGGTTCAAGCAACGCGCACAACACCGCACCCTGCTTGAAATTACCGATCTCTTCTAGCGTTGGAGCACGTACCTTGATGACCAGATCGGCGGAGAAGGCCTCGGCCGCATCGACCAGCTGCGCCTCTGCAGCATCATAGGCTGCGTCATCATAACAGGCCAATTTACCGGCGCCACGTTCGACGCAAACCTCGAATCCCTTGGCACGAAGTTTCTTTACCATCTCTGGTGTCGTCGCTACGCGGGCCTCACCCGAGACGATTTCCTTCGGGACGCCAATCTTCATGCCTGCGGTGCCTCGACTAGCGGTTAAGCCCCATCGTCACGTGGCATGGCCAATAAGACCATTTTGCTCAAAGCCTGCTTACTGCCCATGAGCGATTGGGGCATAAACAAAATAAGGGTAGGAAGGGGCCGCTGCCCTTGGTCAATTCTGATTCCCTGAAAGTGGATCCACCGGCCGCGGCTGTTGGTCTTGGTTGGACCGGTGTGAGGCGTACATCATAGAGCCTCGGGATGGTCTTTTCAACTCAGAGGTGACGATACCGACAGCCCCGGGGGAAGAAGGCACGGTGAAGCCTGATGCCGCTCTACTGGAAAGGCGCGATGGCGTATGCGATGCTCGCACTGCCGCATTCCGGCAGTCGCTAGTAACCAACAATAGATATGGCCCCCATCCACCCGCAGGCAAGGCAAGAGCTACCCAGTAGCGCCGTCTATACGGTATCCGAACTCAACCACGAGGTTCGCTCGATCTTAGAGGCAAACTATCCCCTCATCTGGATCGAAGGCGAGCTTTCGAACCTGTCGCGTCCCGCGTCCGGTCATCTGTACTTCTCTTTGAAAGACGCCCACTGTCAAATCAGGTGCGCCATGTTCCGTCCCTACAATCGCGGTCTTGGGTTTTCAGTCGCCAACGGCCAGCAGGTCTTGATGCGCGCCCGTGTCAGTCTCTATCCGGAGCGGGGGGATTTCCAGCTTATCGTAGAGTACCTGGAGGAGGCCGGCGCCGGCGCGTTGCGCCGTGCTTTTGAGGTACTCAAGCAGAAGCTGCGTGCCGAAGGGCTGTTCGATGATGCGAGAAAGCAACCGCTACCAACAGTCCCCACCAGGCTCGGCATCATCACCTCCCCCACCGGCGCCGCCATTCGCGACATCCTGACCGTTGTGAAACGGCGCTTCCCTGCATTGCCGGTGTTAATTTATCCGGTGCCCGTGCAGGGCGTGGGAGCCGCCGATGAAATCGCGCGTATGCTGCAGATAGCGAACGCGCATGCGGCGTGTGACGTGTTGATCCTGGCCCGTGGCGGTGGCTCCCTGGAGGATCTGGCCGCCTTTAATACAGAAGTGGTGGCGCGCGCTATCGACGCCAGCCAGATACCGGTGGTCGCCGGCATCGGACACGAGATCGACTTCACCATTGCCGACTTCGTCGCTGATCAACGGGCGCCCACACCCTCAGCGGCGGCAGAGCTCGTCACCCCCGAGCAAGCACAGCTGCAACAGTATCTGACGAAGTTGCGATGGCGCCTGGTGGTGCGAACGCGCGCTCGCCTGCAGGCGGAGCGCCAGAAGCTTATCTGGGTGCAGCGCCGACTGGTGCATCCGCGCCGCCAATTGCACGATCGCATCCAGCGAAACGATGCGTTATACCTAAGGCTGCGGCGTATCATTTCCAGCACACTGATGACGCGGGCGACGCACCTCGCGGCGCTCGCCGGGCGTCTCGAGCGCGTGAACCCCGCCGTGTCCCTGCGGGTTCATCGGGCGCGGCGCGCTCAGCTACGCCAGCGGTTGCTCAATGCCGCCGGTCAGGACCTTGAGCGCCGGCGCCTGAAGTTGTCGGCGCTGCGACGCCAACTTGATGCGCTCAGCCCGCATCAGACCCTCCAACGCGGCTATGCGATCGTCACCCACGTCCCCTCGGGGGCGATACTGCGAAGTGCGGCGGCGGTGGAAAACGGCGATCGGATCCAAGCCAAGTTGGCGCGAGGCGAGCTGCTGTGTACCGTGGACCAAGTCAGTACGCCGTGAGCACGCAACGGCACGGGGAATCACCTGAGAGCGCAGCGCCCAAGCGCGGCACCGGCGTACTGTGCGTGGCCATTACCCCCTGCCTGCAGCGCACCCTGCTGTTTTCTGGCCTCACCCTGGATGCCGTCAACCGGGCGCAGCGCGCCCTTCTTTCGCCGGGGGGCAAGGCAGTGAATGCCGCCCGCACCGTGCGCGCCCTTGGCGGCCGCTGTCACATCGTGGGCTTTTGCGGCGCAGAAACGGGGATGCAGCTGCGCGATCTGCTCGGCCGTTCTGACATCCCGGCTGAGCTGGTGTCCATGGCGCGGCCAACACGGACTTGCACCACACTCATCGATGACATCGGGGGTACGGTCACCGAATTGGTCGAAGAGGCGCCCGCTCCCACGGCGGCTGAGTGGCAGGCGTTCGAAGCCCGGCTGCAAGCGCTGCTACCGCACTTCGAGCTCGTGCTTGCCGCAGGCGCACTGCCACCGGGAGTCTCCCAGGAGACCTATGCCCGCCTCGCGAAACTCGCCGCGCAACACCGTGCCGCACTGCTGTTGGACGCCAACGGAGCAGCGCTCACGCCGGCGCTCTCGTATGCCCCCCTGTTAGTCAAGCTCAACCACCTGGAGCTCGCTGCCATGTCGCAAGCGCCGCTGAAAACGAACGAGGAGCTGATCAGCACAGCCCGCAGGTTGGCGCGCGACGGTGCCGATTGGGTGCTCGTGACCCAGGCGTCGGCGCCGGCTTGTCTGGTGAGTAAAAGCGAGGCTTGGCAATTCTACCCACCGCGGGTGCGGCCACTGAACCCCGTGGGTAGTGGCGACGCCACGACCGGAGGAATTGCTTTCGCATTGCTTCAGGGGCAATCCATGTTGGAAGCCGTACGGTTGGGAATCGCCTGCGGTTCGGCGAACGCAACGACCTTGACCGCCGGCGAAATCACAGCGACCCGTACAGCGGATCTCGTTGGCGAGGTTCGGCTGCAGCGCCACGACCGCTAGTCCGCCCCGCCCGTATCAGCCGGGCACTGCCTTGAAACGACATTGCTAGGTGATCCGCTCGCCCGCCGCCTGCTTATCCGCGTGATAAGAGGAGCGCACCAACGGCCCGCTCGCGACCCGCTCAAAGCCAAGTTCGCGCGCGCGTACCGCCAATTCGTCGAACTGCGCGGGCTCGACGTACTGCTCCACGGGGAGGTGATGCCGGCTTGGTTGGAGGTATTGCCCGATGGTAATCATGGTGCAATCGTGGGTACGCAGATCCCGCATCACGTCGATCACCTCGTCCCGCGTCTCCCCAAGTCCAAGCATGATACCGGACTTGGTGGGAATCGTCGGGTAAGCCAGCTTAAACCGTCTGAGGAGCTGCAAAGACCCATTATAATCCGCACCTGGGCGGACGCGCCGATAGAGCCTTGGCACCGTTTCCAGGTTGTGGTTGAGCACATCGGGTGGTGCCTCCCCGAACCGCTCCAGCGCGGCCTCCATGCGGCCACGAAAGTCCGGCACTAACGCTTCGACCTGGATTAGCGGCGACCGAACGCGCACCGCGCCGATACAGGCCGCGAAATGGCCGGCTCCACCGTCGCGCAGATCATCACGATCCACCGACGTAATGACCACGTAGCGAAGACCCATGGCGGCAACGGTTTGAGCAAGCTGTTCTGGCTCCTCGGGGTCCAGCGGCGCCGGCCGGCCATGGGCGATATCACAGAACGGACAACGCCGCGTGCAAACATCGCCCATGATGAGAAAGGTCGCCGTACCATGGGAGAAGCACTCCGCCAAATTCGGACATGCGGCCTCCTCACACACCGTGTGCAGGCGGTGATTTCGCAACAGGGCCTTGAGCCGGATAACCGCCGGCGCCACCGGCGCCTTGACCCGGATCCAGGGTGGCTTTTTGGGAAGACGGCCCTCAGAAGGGGCAACTTTGACCGGATTGCGCGCTGTTTTTTCTGCGCCACGCTGGGGATGGAATACTGGCTTTGGGCCTTGATCTCGAGACGTCATCATATCCTCCTTCGCGTGGGTTCCAGACACCGCTTGTGCTTGCAAGCGGCGTTAAGAACCGCTGCGCTGATCATTGCGGCGGTGCGCGGCGCGTTGGTGAAGCAGCTTATTGCCCGACGGTATTGCGCGAGAAAGGCGCCCCTTCATTTTCCTGCCGCTCCTGCAGTGTCACGACCGAGGCCGCTTTACAACGATTCACTACCGCGCAGAAAAGCTC
>JAGTVB010000320.1 GCA_018224385.1 Gammaproteobacteria bacterium | reverse complement strand
TGGCCGTTGAGGCTTTCGGACTCCGATTCCGCCAGACCGACTTGGTACTCCGCGAGCGTGGCCACGAACCCATGAACCCAGCATCGAACACCCTTCCTGAACCTTCCCGGCTGAGGTTATTGGCTGGATTGCTGGCCATGCCCACGGGTGATTCGTATTCGATCCTTGAGGAGACGGCGGAGCAGGCACCGTGGCTGCGCGACGGCCTAAAAGAGTTGACGGCCCTGCCCTTGGATCGCTGGCAGGGGGAACACACCCGACTGTTCATCAGTGGTTATCCGCATACGGCCTGCCCTCCCTTTGAATCCGCCTACCGCGAGGGACTGATGGGTGGCAGCACAAACGAACAGCTGATCACGCTTTACCAGCACGTCGGCCTCGAGACCCAGGATATACCCCCAGACTACCTCGGCGCCCTGCTCGAGTTAGCCGCGCATTTGCTGGACCGGCCCGAGCCATGGGATGCGCATCTGTGGACCGCTCTCTGGGATGAGCATCTTGGTAGCTGGGTACCTCGCTTTGCGCGCGATCTCGTCAACGCAGCCCAGCTTACCTTCTACCGCCGCCTCGGCGGGGAGCTACTGCGCCTGTTTCCCGACCATGGCTGACACACCGGCTGAGAAAAGCACGGCCCCCGACCCTCGGGTGAAGCAACCGGCAGCATGGTCACTGGTAGTTGCGCATGAAGTTGATGAACGCTTTTTAGGCTTGCTCTTAGAGGCGTTCCGGAGCATCTATGCCCAGCATTTCAGCGACGATCTCTGGATAGTCAACCATAACCTGCCCATCGATGTCCGTGCACTGCGCCATACCGACCCCTGGCGCATTGCGCTGGTACTGACACCGTGGATGCTGGCACGCTTTTTTAGCCCCCTGCGTGATCCGCACATTGAGTTACCCGACGGCTGGCACGCCAGCGACCGGTCGGGCGCTTCGTATACCGTGATCGGTCCGCCGATCGTATTCTCCGTTCTTGGACAAGAACAGACCGCTTACCTTAACTACCATCCCCAGCTTGGCCACTACCTTATTCAGCCGCTCGTGCAATCAATGCAGCAATACGCCTCCGCAGAGGCGGTATACGCAGCATGGAGCGAGGTCATCCGCAGCCGGGACGAAACCATCCGGGCCCGGCAACTTGAGTGCAAATGGCAAAGCGAAGTCTCCAGACGTGAGTTTTTCACAGGCTTGCGAGGTCGCCGCGATCACGACGATAGCTGAGAGGCCGTGAAGAAACCGTAGCGAGCGGCCCGAGAGCAAGCCGGGCGGCGCGCGCCGCGACGAGATCTATCGCGAAGCGATAAGCGAGCAGCAAACACCACCCAACGTTGCTATCGGGGAGGCAGTTGGTTTCTTCACAAGCGCCGACTGCGTGCGGTTACAAAGTGAGGCTAACGCGTACGATTTCGGGCTCATCGGGAAGCGTCGAGCGCGTAAATTTGAGCGCCTGACAGAGCTTTAGCATCGTGGAATTCTCCCGCAACACGTCGCCAAAGATTTCTTTGATGCCGCGGCTCTGGGCATAATCGATGATACGACGCATGAGCAGCACGCCAAGCCCCATGCCGGTCATATCTCCGCGAACGATGATGGCATATTCCGCTCGCTCGTTGTCGGGGTCAGCGAATATACGCACCACCCCGTAAATTTCGGTCTTACCGGCGATCCCCGGATCGGTCAGGATCAAGGCCATTTCGCGATCGTAATCGATCTGGGTAAATCGAGCGGCAGTGATATGGGAGAGCGTTTTCATCGGCACAAAGAACCGTAGCCGGATCTGTTCCGGGGAGAGTTGGCTGAAGGTGGCCCGCAGGGACGGCTCGTCTTCGGGTCGGATCGGGCGCAGCAGCAGCGTGCGGCCATCACCCAGGGGCACGTTCTCCTCCAGCTCATTGGGGTAGGGCCTTATTGCCAAACGTTCGGCACCGGCTAGCGCCGGCTTCGCCACGCGGATCCGGGCATCCAGAGCGAGCACTCCGAACTCATCGGCGAGCAACGGATTGATGTCAAGCTCGACAATCTCCGGATGGTCGATGGCCGCCTGAGCGATCTTGATCAGCGACAGCGCGATGGCATCAAGATCAACGCTCGGCACACCGCGATAACCCTTGAGCAACCGATAGATGCGGGTCCGCGACATCATTTCCAGCGCCAGATGCATGTTAAGGGCGGGTAACCCCAACGCTTTATCATTGACCACTTCGACCTCGGTACCTCCATGGCCAAACAGCACCACCGGTCCAAATTGGGGATCCAGCGCGAGGCCTACGATGAGCTCGTAAGCGCCCGGACGACGCACCATGGGCGCCACGGTAAAGCCAAAGAGCCGGGCCTCGGGGTGATGCTTGGCAAAGGTCTCCTGCAACCGCTCGGTCGCATCGCGGACCGCTGCCGGGCCGGCAAGGTCGAGAACGACGCCGCCAACGTCGGACTTGTGCGTAATGTCGGGAGAGAGGATCTTCAGGGCCACGGGCCCGCCAATCTCGGCGGCGATCGCTGCCGCTTCCCAAGGGGCTTTTGCGACCCGAGGCGCAATGACCGGCACACCATAGGCCGCCAGAACTTCCTTGGCTTCGGTTTCCAGCAGCCAATCACGGCCCTCAGCGAGGGCGGCGGTAATGGGGGTCCGGGCACGCTCCAAATCGGGAGTGAAGGCTTCCGGCACTGACGGAGGCGTCTCCATCAACGCTTCCTGGTTACGCCGGTATTCGACAATATGCATAAACGCCGCCACCGCCCGCTCCGGCGTGTGATAAGTCGCGATGCCGTGGCGCGCCAACAGCTGGCCCGCCTGCCATTGGGCGTCGCCACCAACCCAGCTGGTCAACAGGATCGGCCGGCTCTGATGTCCGCGCGCATCGATGACGGCCTGCGCCGGCGCGATGCCCGCTGCCACCGCCGTCGGACAATTGAGCACCAGCACGGCATCCACGCCCCGGTCTTTCATCAACTCCCTCAGGGCGTCGGCGTACCGGCTGGGGGGCGCGTCACCGACGATGTCGATCGGATTTCCCCGCGACCAGGTCTTTGGCAGGATTTCATCGAGCTTGACCAACGTCTCTTGCGACAGCTCGGCCAAATGACCCCCTCGCGCAATGAGCGCATCGGTGGCTAACACACCCATGCCCCCGCCATTGGTCAGGATGGCAAGCCGATCACCCTGGGGTATGCGCGTCATAGCCAGGGTCTCGACCGCTGCAAACAGGTCTTCGAGGCTTGTTACCCGCAACATACCGGAACGCCTGAACACGGCGTCATAGACCGCGTCATTGCCGGCCAGTGCGCCGGTGTGCGAAGCCACGGCTCGGGCGGCTTCCGCGTAGCGGCCGCCTTTGACCACGATCACCGGTTTCATTCTGGCCGCCGCGCGCGCCGCTGACAGGAACTTGCGCGGATGCGCCACCTGTTCGATGTAGAGCAAAATGGCCTGTGTCTTCGCGTCGTTTGCCAGATAATCGATCATGTCCGCGAAGTCCACGTCGCTCATATCGCCCAGCGATACCAGGTATGAAAAACCGATACCCCCGCTCCGCGCCCAGTCGAGCACAGAGGTCACCATGGCACCAGACTGCGCCACGAAAGCCAGCCTTCCCGGTATCGGGTTGCCGGGAGCAAAGCTTGCGTTCAAGCCAACCTCGGGTACCATGAGGCCTAGGCAATTTGGGCCAAGAATACGCAGGAGGTGCGGCTTTGCGGCGTCGAGCGCCGCTTGCCTCAGTTCCTTTCCGTGCGGCTCGCCTCCTTCGCCGAAACCGGCACTGATGATAACGGCGGCTCGCGTACCGCGGGCGCCGAGTTCTTGAATGAGTGTAGGGACACTCTCTGCAGGGGTGCTGATGACCGCAAGTTCCGGCGTTTCCGGAAGGCTCGCCACGTCGGGATACGTGATGACTCCTTCAATGACCCGATACTTTGGATTCACGGGCATGACCGGCCCATCAAATCCCGCGCTGAAGAGATTCTGTGCCAAGGTCGCCCCAATGGACATCGGCTGCTTGCTGGCTCCGATGAGCGCGATCGATTTTGGCTTGAATAGGTACTCGAGATTTCGAATTGTCATACTGAGTCTCCTTGACCATGCGCCCGCGATGGGCCGCGCCCTGCGGAAAACTATTCTCTCCTTCTGGAAAGGCCGCGTCCCCCCTGAATAGAAATACGGATCCCGTCCATGTCACAGCCAAGCATCTCGAAGGTGTTACGGCCGGCCGACCTGACGCCGAACTTGATTGATTATACGAGCCTGCGCGCCAGGTTTTCCTGGGAGACAGCCAGGGCCGAGCTCGCCGGGCTGCCCCAGAACCGTGGGCTGAACATGGCCTACGAGGCCGTTGATCGGCATGTGATGGAGAGCAGCGGTCACCGCGTCGCACTGCGTTGGCTCAGCAGGGCGGGCCAAGTCAGAGATTACACCTATGCGGAGCTGCAAACGCTCAGCAATCGTTTTGCCAACGTGCTGCACACCCTCGGGCTCGCTAAGGGGGATCGGGTATGCACGTTGAGCGGGCGCATTCCAGCCCTTTATATCACCGCACTCGGCACGCTTAAGAGCGGCGCTGCGTTCTGCCCTTTGTTTGCTGCCTATGGACCCGAACCGCTCATAACGCGCCTGGGGAAAGCTAAGGCGCGCGTGCTCATAACCACGCAGGCGATCTATGAGCGCAAGGTGGCGCCACTGTTGGATTCCCTTCCGAGTCTGCGGCATGTGATGGTCGTTCGTGACGGCGCTGGAGGAAGCGTGCCCGAGGGTACCGATGACTTCGACGACCTCCTGCAAAGGGCCAGCGACCAGTTCACCATTACCGCAACAGATGCCAACGACCTGGCGCTAGTACACTTTACCAGTGGCACCACCGGAACACCGAAAGGGGCGATTCATGGTCATGGTGCGGTCATTGCCCAGCACGCCACCGCCAAGCTCGCACTCGACCTGCATCCGGGAGATGTCTTTTGGTGTACCGCTGATCCGGGATGGATCACAGGCACCGTTTACGGGATTTTCGCGCCGTTAACGGTAGGCGCCACGCTGCTCGTCGACGAAGCGGACTTTGACTGGGAACGCTGGTGCCGCGTGTTGTGCGAGCAACGGGTCACCGTATGGTACACCACCCCCACCGCAGCCAGGCTAATGCAGCGACTGGGTACCGCTCACATAAGGCGGCACCGCATCCAGGATTTACGGTTCCTGGCAACCGTCGGCGAGCCGTTGCACCC
>JAGTVB010000319.1 GCA_018224385.1 Gammaproteobacteria bacterium | reverse complement strand
ATCTATCATGCTTCTCCTATATTTGTGCTCTTGTCGAATGGATGCACTTCCTAGACAGAATGGTCGTCCTCAAAGAAATAACTCGGCTAAAGGATCCCATCCATATTCGCGCAGGCAGAACGCTTGAGGCGCGGTTCACGGTGATGGAGCACAGGATAACCTCAGGTATAGCCGTGGGCTTTGAGCCACTGATTACGGGAAAAGGGGCCAGGCTCATTTAATTTAAAGTGGAAGTGTTCGCTGTTCCGCATCCGCCAGTGGCTCCTTTCTGTTGTTCTTTCGAGGACGTCCGCGTTTCCTTAGCTCGCGGCGTTGCCCGGTCATGGCTTCGATCTCCGCAGAGAAGCAGCTGTTTCCGACGGGCTGTTCCTGATGAAGCGCCATGCGGAGGTCGGCAAGCGGCGCATCGTCTAATGCGGTGCCGAAGAGGCCACTATACACCTCGCCTCTGGAGGCGTTGTCCTCGCCAAGGGCGAGGTAGAGGGGGTGAGGCGAAAGGATCGCATTCGCCAGTCCCAAGGCGTTGGCCCGGTAACTGGACCATGGGTAGTCTCCCGGATCGGCAAGCCTGCCGGCACGCACCGGGTTGAGCTCAAGGTAGCGCTGGCATACGAGCAGGTAGGTCTCGGCTTGCACGAGCGAGGATTCGTACCGACTGTCCCAGAGTGTGCCGGTTCGCCCGTAGGCATTATTGATGTATTGGACGTATCGCCGGCCCACCGAGATAATCAAGCGCGGGACCGAGATTGCATGCTCCGGGGTGAGCAGGAGGTGGACATGGTTGGTCATCAACACGTAGGCATGGAGCTGGCAGCGCTCGCGCGGCACGGCCTCACCCGGCCCACCGAGATAGGTGTAACAATCTTGGTCGTCGAAGAAGCAAACCGCGCGATTGTGGCCGCGCTGCACATTGTGCAGCGCTACCCCGTCGATGTGGATGCGCGGACGCCGGGGCATGGAAGTAGTCTACTGGAAATTGAGTCTGGCCGCTTCCGCTGTATTTACCGAACACTGTCGGCCGCAGGCCGCTTAACGCCTGTCCATTAGCCGCCTGAAGACAAACGGCACACATTATGCCATCCTCCGACCATGAAAGCGTTCGCATGGAATTCGGAGAAAAACGATCTGCTCAAATCGGAGCGAGACATCTCTTTCGAAGAAATCGTTCTGAATATCCAGTTGGGAAATGAAGTCGACATCTTCGAGCACCCAAACCAAGAGCGATATCCCGGCCACAAAGTCTCGGTTGTCCTAGTCGAAGGGTATGCTTATCTCGTTCCGTTCGCAGAGAACGAAGAGGAGATTTTTCTGAAAACCATTATTCCGACCCGAAAGGCCACAAAACAGTACGTTAGTGGTTCCAATGAGTAAGCTGAAATCTGAAGAAAATGAGATCTTGGAAGCATTCGAGTCGGGCCGTCTGAAGCGAGTCAAGAATGCCGAGAAGGAGATTGCCGAGCACCGTCGAGTCGCGGAGGAAACGTTCAAAAAGGATGCTCGTATCAATATCCGTCTTTCATCCCGAGATCTGCGGGCACTTCAAGCGCGTGCGCTGAAAGAGGGCATTCCCTATCAGACGCTAGTGTCGAGCGTGCTCCATAAGTTTGTTGATGGGCAGCTCGTTGACAAAGCGGCTTCCAAGTAAATCCAGCGGACGCCGTAAACGGCGCCGCTGGATTTGGCGTTGGGCGGTTGAACACAGAACGAATGTTTAAATGTTTATAGGAGGCTCTAGCCTTGAGCAACACGTACACGGCGATTTTCGAGCGCGGTGGTGAATGGTATATCGCATATTGCCCTGAGGTACCTGGGGCCAATGGCCAGGGCCACACGAAGGAAGAGGCCCGAAAAAGCTTGGCAAGTGCGATCGAGCTCATTTTACAGGACCGACGAGAAGACGCGTTACGGGGGTTACGGGTCGATGCCGAACGGGAAATGGTGACTGTAGGGTGAAGAGAGGCGTCCTTCGGCTCATATTCCAGTTCAATGCACCACTGATAGCGATGGTAAGCCTGTGTTTGTTCGGCGTCCTTAACCAGGCTAGATGATCGATTGCTTGCCTCCCCCAGACAGTGACGCAAATCCGGTGCAATGGTGTACCCAGTAGAGAGCCTCAGAGAGTTCTGGCATACTGTAAAAGTAAGCCAGGAAACCCTGCGGAATCCCTAGGGAGGGCTCTCTAAGCCGAGGGTTGCAGGTTCGAGTCCTGCCGGGCGCGCCACCAGCTTGGTGTGGCCAGACGAGGAACGCAAGGAAGGGATTAAGCCCGCGGGCGTTCCCGCGATTTCCTGCTCAGGCGACTCGAGTCGATTGGGGAAGGCCGGTGTGGGCCGGCCGTTCGCGGCTTGGCTTCCAGAGACGCTGGTATAGCGCGCCGGTACGCGTGATAGCGCTCACCCACGTGCCGCCGGCGAAGGGGGCGCAGGTACCGTTCTGCGTTGCAACCGGTTCTTGATGGGACCGCTCTATCCGTCGCCCGCCACGGCGCGGTATACTTACCCACAGCCCTCGGGCGAGGTTGGCTGAAGGGATGTGCAGTGAAGCGCGTCGCTTGGGGCTTGCAGCGGGCGGGCCTTGGATTCGAACGCAGGGGGATATCAAATAGGCGCCCGTAGCTCAATTGGATAGAGCATCGGCCTTCGAAGCCGAGGGTTGCAGGTTCGAGTCCTGCCGGGCGCGCCAAACGGCAGCGATTAGCTGATAGAGTTGTTCTGACAACATCAATGGTGGGCGTAGCTCAGTTGGTAGAGCCCCGGATTGTGGCTCCGGTGGTCGTGGGTTCGAATCCCATCGCTCACCCCATATAATAAAAGCCTTTCGCCTGGCCTCAAGGGACGCCGTAAAGACATCCTTGTAGTCTTGAGTCCGGCATCCATGCCGGCACACCCCTTTGGCCAGGCGATCGGCTGCCCGCAGATTCTTGGCATATTTTGACACCCCGAACGGTAACACTGACAAAACGATGACCATCTGTTACCGACTCAAGCAGGAACCGCTATAAGGGGGCAATTTTGGGGTCCACCTTAGTCCTTGAGCCAAGATAATGATGACCTCGAAAAACTCAATGGAAATCGTGTCGTTATCGACGAGCGGCATCGGCTGTTTCGGTTGAACCCTCTGTGCGGGGTCGACCTCCTCAGCCGCTTCGTCCAGTGGCCGATCCTTCAAGAGTGAACCCATTCGCTGAATCGAGCTGATGCAAGGCTGGCTGTCCTTGTCGACGAAGAGCACGCCCGCAGCCGGACCAACATCAGTTCAGGATTGCCGAACGGCAACACCTAACCCAGCACCGAAATCAATCTTCTTATCGGATTGAGCCGTCCGGCCGGCCGGCGTCAGCATCTCGTCAATCCTGTCCCGAGCCATTTGTTCAGGGTTCTGGTTTGGTTGCGACATGGGCATCCTATCCTATCCCTTGGCTCTGCACCGACTGTGGTAAGGTATGGATGAGTGTTACGGCCCCAGGGGGACGGTAGTGAAAATTAGTCGTCGAACGAGCAGATTGACACGTATTTTTTGCAGGTCGCGAGCGGTTTTGAAGAATCGGCCATTTGCGCCTTCAGGCCTTGGCTCGGCATTTCTGAGAGGACTTGATGATCATGAATAATCCCGTCGGTTGGTTTGAGATTTATGTTCAGGATATTCCAAGAGCAAAGGCATTTTATGAAAATGTGTTCTCAATAAAGCTTGACGAACTCACAATGCCTGATCTGGAAATGTGGACATTTCCTATGAGCAAGGAAGGTAAAGGTGCCTCTGGTGCAATTGTTAAGAGGGACGATTGTCCATCTGGTGGCAATAGCACGATGGTATATTTTTCATGTGAAGATTGCGCGATTGAGGAGCATAGCGCCTCCAGATACGGTGGAAAAATAGTCAGAGAGAAATTCTCTATTGGTGAGTATGGCTTTGTTTCGCTGGTCACAGATACCGAGGGTAATTTGATTGGTTTGCATTCAATGAAATAAGGCCCACAGCCTAGCAACCACATTCGGCGGATTGCCAGACCTGCGGCTCCTCGTTCCTAATTGCTCGTGGGTCAGCAACGGCTGCTATGAAGCGGTTGTGAATGACTGCTTAGCTGACGAGCGGACCTCTGAGGGCTACGCTGGGAGTGCTTACGCAGAGCCATTTCGGATCTTCGTTGAAGGTTCCTTTTGACAAGAGCCGAAAGTCGTCTTCGGGCGAGCTCTTTTCGCGGCTCGGCTTTTTCCCCACCGGAAAAGGGCTAGGGGTCGCAGCCATTTGCCGTGCTGGGCGGAGCCAATGGTGGGCTGGGCTTAGTCGCGCGGCCTCGATGCGCTTCCGGGCCAGGCGCAGAGCACGGTGGCATCGCGCCGGTGAATCGCGTGTTGTCGCCGAGTCATCGGATATCGAAGCCCACCGACGCGATTCTTTCACTCACACCGGAAAATCATACTAAGAGTCATGTTATTGTCATGTGGTAATGTAATAATGATGACGCATATCATTAGACAGTGATCTCAAGTGCGCAGCCCGCCGCAAATGCGCTGTGCCGATATCCCGTGAATTTTTGCTGGAGTTATAGAGCCGATCTTGGTGATCGGCTGTTTTTATGGGAGCGTCGATGGCTTCTTTCCGCGTCAAGGCGGGAGTCGATCCGGCAGGGCTGCGCCCGGAGATTGCGGCGGCGCAGCGCGCTCGAATGGGCGGGTGAGATCGGAACGGCGGTGCTCTATGATTACTGTGCTGAGGTCATGGCGCGCCTCATGCTCTGGGAACGGGCGCGCCGATTCTTGCAGGCGATTACTGGCCAACCCAGACAACATGGAGGTAGTCGATGTCTGAGTTCGTTGAAACCAATGACGGAAGGCTGATTAACGTAGCGCATATTGTCACCGCTGAGTGGCGCAATGGCGAATGGCGCCTAAGGCTAAGCGATGGACGCGACGCCTATTACCGCGGGGAGACTTTTAGGGCGATGACGTTCAACGATGCGTTAGACAAATTGACGATGTCTCATCGCAGAGCCAACGCCACCACCCCTATGAGCATGAGCACGCCTGGATTGGATGAACCGCTGTTTTGCCAAAGTGCAGCACTGCCGCAAGACACGGCGATCTTGAGCGACTGAAGGGATGGTGTCCCAAACCCCGGTGGGCCCAAGGAAGTGGCCAATGCGGCCACGGATTGTGCTCTTCCTCGCCGGCCCATGACGCAGAACACCGATAAGGGCACAAGGGGGCCTGACTGAGGCCGACCGGGAGGCTCTCGAGTATAGGGGGCGGT
>JAGTVB010000318.1 GCA_018224385.1 Gammaproteobacteria bacterium | reverse complement strand
TTGGTGATCTCACTGGCGACGAAACCGATGCGGCGCACGTTGAGATCACGGTGGGCCTTGGAGAACCCAAGTTCGCTCGAAAGATGCTGGCGCACGATATCGCCATCGAGTAACGTAACCGGCCGGGTCCCTTCCTCGATGAACTTCCCATACATAATGCGGGCAATGGTCGACTTTCCTGCTCCCGATAACCCGGTAAAAAATAAAGTGATCCCTTGTTGGCTGCGCGGCGGATGTACCTTACGCAGCGCGTCTAAGACACCGGGATAGGTAACCCAGTCGGGGATCTCTTCCCCGTGCGCAAGCCGATAAGCAAGCTGCTTCGGCGAGAGCGCCTCGCAGGGCTCTTTGTGACCCCCCGCCTCTTCCCGCGCGACGAACTGGCGGCGCTTTGGCGCATAACAGAGCTCCTTGAAAGGCACCATACGGATGTCGATCTGCTCTTGATGGGCAGCAACCAGCTCTTGCGCCGCGTACGCGGGATAGAACGCCCCGGCATCGCTGCCGTTGCCGGGTGGGTCCGCATGATTATTACCCACGATGAAGTGGGTGCTGCCATAGTTTTGCCGCACCAGCGCATGCCACAACGCCTCCCGCGGGCCTGCCATACGCATGGCAAGGGGAAGCAATGAAAGCGTGCTCAGCCCATGGGGGTAGTGGCGCTCCATTGCCTGATAGCACCGCACGCGCGCGTGGTAACTGAGATCGCCCGGCTTAGTCATGCCAACGACCGGGTGCAGAAGAATGTGCGCCTGGGCTTCCTTCGCCGCACGCACGGTCAACTCGCGTTGTAAACGATGCATCGGTCGGCTGGTGTGGAAGGCCACCACGTTTCGCCAGCCGATCTTGGCAAACAGATGACGCAGCTCGGATGGCGTGTGGCGCAGCTCTTCGTAATCGAAATGCGTGAGTAACTGGAGCCCCTCGAGAACACCCCCGACGTAATATTCCTGCACTTGTTCATAAAGAAAACGCACACCCGCATGACGTTCCGAGGCGGTGCCATAAACCTGCTCGGCCTCGCGCCGCTTATCCGGTTTCCAAACATGCTTGACCGTAAGCACGCCGAGCATGAAGCCTTCGTTATCGCGCAACGCCAACGGCATGGACGGTTCCAAAGTGGCGGCGAGCTTTGCCGAAATATCCAACGTAATCGGCATCGGCCAGACCAGCCCGCCGGGCAGGCGCATGTCATCGAGCACCGACTCATAGGTTTCCTGATCCATGAATCCATCGAGGGGCGAAAATCCCCCATTCACTAGTAGCTCCAGGTCGCAGAGTTGGCGCTGGCTGAGACTGGTTGAAGCGAAATCCAAAGACTCGGCCTTGAGGGTTTCCGCCCTCGCCTCATCCACAAGCAGTTCCTTTAGCACCCCGCCGTGGGGTGCGATGCTATCGAACATAGTGTTGCTCCATTAGAAACGACTGCGTTATGAACCAATTGGCCCGATTGCCCTCCGCGAATGCCGGGCGCTGATCATCTGTCGTGGCCACCTCATCGCGGTTACTATCGGGAAAACGCCATAGGGCGTTTGGCGAGACTGCGCTCACGGGGCATTCGATGCCTTGAATTACCACCCAGTGCATGATGAATGCCACCAGGCTGTATGAGCGTGCGCCTTCCGGTATGATACGTGACCGGAATTCAGAACTAACGGATTAATCTGCGCCTGGATAAGCAACGCCTGGGTCGCGAGAGACAATATGCCTGCCCCTATCACTAAGCTAATGCATTCCTTACTGACACAGTCTAGCGCCTATCAAACCTGCCCGTGGCAACCACTGGTGGACGTCTATCGCGGCACACGTGGATGGCTCGTAAAGCTCGACCTTGCCGGCGTCAAGGTTGAGGACGTGGAACTTCATATCAGTGGCCGGCAACTGACCGTACAAGGCCTTCGGCGAGATTGCTCGATCGTCGAGGGCCAGCAAGCCTACTCGATGGAAATCGCCTACAACCGCTTTCAACGCAGTATAGAATTACCCAGCGACATCGAGGGCGCGCAAATTCTCACCGAGTATGACAACGGCATGCTGCTCGTGCACCTGGCCATCGAGTCCTCAACTTCGTCATGAGCGACATCGCCGAAACCACCCTTCCGGCGCTCCCGGTCAAGAACAGTGTGCTTTTCCCCTACCTGTTGATACCTATTTCGGTGGGACGACCGGCCTCCTTGGCTGCTGTAGAGGCGGCTCTGGCAAGCGAGGATAAGACGATTGCCATCTTCACACAAAGAAGCGCCCTGGTCGAAGAACCAAAGCCCGATGATCTCTACCCCGTTGGTACGGCGGGAATCATCAAGAGAATGGTGCGCAGTGACGAGGGCATGAGCATTCTGGTGCAGGGATTTCAGCGCATCGAGCGCCTCGGTGTGGTCCTTGAGCAGCCTTACCTCAATGTGCGTGTCCGTGTCCTTGCGGAGCCCCAGGACACCGACACCGAGGTCGAGGCGCTGCAGCGCGCCGTTGGCGATCTGGCCAATCGTATGATCACGCTGGTCCAGCCGCAGGTTCAGGCAGGCCTGAATCAGATTTTTTCGGAGGTAAAGAAACCGCTGCATCAGGTCTACCTTCTCGGATCTTTGTTGTCCCTCGACCTCGAGAAAGAAATCGCGCTGCTCTCGGCCTCTACCCAACGCGAAGCGCTGCAGCTGATCCACGGTTATCTCACCCATGAAGTGCAGGTGCTGGAGCTGCGCAACCAGATCGCCAGTCAGGCACAGACAGAGATCAGCCGCCAGCAGCGCGAGCACATGTTGCGCCAGCAGCTTCGTGCCATCCAGTCGGAACTGGGAGAGCAGAGCCCGGAGCAGGCCGATGTCGCAGAGCTGCGCAAGCGCATGGAAGAAGCGCACCTCCCCGAGCTGGTAGCCAAAGAGGTCGACAAGGAGCTCCTGCGCTTGGAAAGGATGTCGTCCTCCGCACCGGATTACCAAATCACCCGCGCTTATGTCGAGCTCACCCTAGAGCTGCCCTGGGATAAAACCACCGAGGACGCTCTCGATCTCGTTCATGCCCGCGAGATACTCGATGAGGATCATTTCGATCTCGATGAAGTCAAGGATCGCATCATCGAACACCTCGCGGTGATGAAACTCAATCCGCAGGCGAAGGGCCCGATCCTGTGCTTTGTAGGCCCGCCTGGGGTGGGCAAGACCTCTGTGGGCCAATCCATCGCCCGCGCCCTGGGTCGGCGGTTCGAACGCATGAGTCTCGGTGGACTGCATGACGAGGCGGAACTGCGCGGTCATCGTCGAACCTATGTGGGCGCCATGCCGGGGCGAATTATACGGGCTATTCGTCAGGCAGGCGTAAAAAATCCGCTGCTGATGCTCGATGAGGTCGATAAGCTTGGCCGAGACTTTCGCGGGGATCCCGCCGCCGCGCTAATGGAGATCCTCGATCCGGCGCAGAATTTTGAGTTTCGGGACAATTACCTGGACCTGCCCTTTGACCTTTCCTCAGTCTTTTTCATCACCACGGCCAATTCCCTGGATACCATCCCCAGGCCGTTACTGGACCGCATGGAGTTACTTCGTCTGGCAGGCTACAGCGACGAAGAAAAGCTTGCCATCGCCAAGCGCTACCTTATCCCGCGACGCCTCTCGGAAGCCGGCGTGAGTGCCGAACAGCTGACCATTCCGGACGCAACCGTAGCCCACCTCATTCGGCGCTATACGCGCGAAGCAGGAGTACGGGAGCTGGAACGCCTGATCGGCCAGATCGCGCGAAAAGCCGCCACGCGTATTGCCCAGGGGAAAAGTGATCCCATGACGGTAACCCGCGCCGAGCTTGCAGATCTGCTCGGGCCGGAGCGCTTCTTCGCTGAGAAAGCCCGACATGAGCTCGCACCGGGGGTGGCGGTGGGGCTTGCCTGGACCGAGGCCGGCGGCGATGTGCTCTATGTTGAGGCAGCGCTCCTGCCGGAGGGCAAGGACCTTACCCTCACCGGTCAACTCGGCGAGGTCATGCAGGAATCGGCCAAGGCGGCAAAAAGCTATGTGTGGTCCCGCGCGCAGTCCCTCGCCATCAGCAAAGAAGCGATTCGCAATTCTGGCGTACACATCCATGTTCCCGCGGGGGCAACGCCAAAGGACGGCCCGTCCGCTGGAATTACCCTAGTCACCGCTCTGGCCTCTTTGTACGCTGACTGCCCCGCGCGAAGCGATACGGCGATGACCGGGGAGATCACGTTGAGCGGGCTGGTGCTGCCGGTCGGAGGTATCAAGGAGAAGGTACTCGCCGCCCACCGCGCCGGGATCCGGCGCATCATCCTCCCGGCAGACAATCGGCAAGATCTGTCGAAGCTGCCTGAGCACGTGAAATCCGACATGCAGTTCATATTCGTGGAGCATATCGAAGAAGCGCTGGCCGCGGCCATTCCGCGGCTTGCTGAGGCGCTCCAAGGCGCCTAACGGGCCTCGGGAACGGCGGCACACGTCCGTCGCTGCTGGCGCCGCGCCCTCAGCTTCGTCCCCACGTTCGGGCGGGCACTGAGCCAAGCACAACCCCACCCCGGCCGAAACCATGCCACGGCCAGATTTCATGATACGTTCATCCCCGGTTCATAGTGACGTCATGTTGTCCCTGTAGAACGTTGCGCCTGAGAAACGCCGATGCGTTCGGCGTGAGGCGAAAACGATGTCTGCAGAGGAGCCCACAGTGAAGGATAAGACAACAGATCCGTCCCAAACGCTTCCGCTGAGTTCCCAACACCGGCCGGAACAGCAAAAAGGTGAATATTTGGGTGATGTGCTTAACCGCGCCTTGGCACGGCGGACCTTTCTCAAAGGTGCCGGAGCGGCCAGCGCCGTGCTGCTTATTACGCCTACCCTCGTCAAACCGACGCGGGCCTTGGCCGGTGACGGGGACTCGGACACCTCTTTCCCGGATCCCGGAGATCGCTTGACGTTCGAGACCGTCCCTGCTGGACGCGAGGCAGACATCGTTGTGCCGCCGGGTTATGCGTACCATGTGATTGTTCGCTGGGGTGATCCGCTCACCACCGGCGCCCCCGCCTTCGATCTGCATAACCAAATCGGGGCGAGCCAGGCACAGCAGTTCGGCTTTAACTGCGACCTCGTGCTTTGGTTTGCGCTCCCACGGTGGTTGCACAAAAAAGTTTCCGACCTTGGCCACCTGGACGCCTCCACGGATACGTTGCTGGGGAGACGCTTTCAAAGAATGCAAACTTCGCCGAGCAAACGTGCGCTGTTGGCAGTCAACCATGAATACACCACGGGTGCGGACATGTTTCCGAACTATGATCCGAACGACCCGACGCAGGACCAATGCGAAGCCGAGCTCGAAGCCCACGGCGTGAGCATCGTTGGAATCGAGTTTGATAGCAAAGATGGCAAATGGCGCTTTGTTCCGGACTCGCCTTTTAACCGCCGCACCACCGGCTCGACGCCAATGGAGATCACCGGCCCACTGCGCGGCCATGAGCTCATGAAGAGC
>JAGTVB010000317.1 GCA_018224385.1 Gammaproteobacteria bacterium | reverse complement strand
GCGCCAGCATGGTCGCGATCAGGTTGATCAGAGTACCCATGCCGATGATATCTCGCCACAGGAGTTGCGGAACAGGCACCCGGCCGTGCCAGCGGCGGGAGAAATAGTTGCCCTCAAGCCCCTCGGTCATGGCGTTCTACTCATCATGGGTTCGGCCGGAAGCATCGCGGCATTGAGGTTGAGGCAGCCAACTTCCCAGCCCGCCGCTCGGGGCTCCATCCATGCCCCACACCGGGGGATTCCAATCCCTTCGCCTTCCGGCATAAATCCCTAAGCCCTTGAAAAGCATGGTGGGCCCGCCAGGCATCCCCGGCGCCTCGATGAGGCACCGATCTCTCGCCGATGGCTGTGTTTGTTGGGTATCGGCGCGGAACTGGCTGGCGAGCTCTTGGCTGCTTGGGGCGTTTACCAGGCCATTTGCTCACCGGAATAGGTCCGAAACGTGCCGTTGTCCGCCGGCGCCAGGCGGTCAATAACACCACGCATTCCGCGCACGGATTCGGCTACCTGCAACGGTGCCTGCGGGCCTCCCAAGTCGGTCTTGACCCATCCCGGGTGCAGCACGATGCAGATGAACCCATCCGGGCCAAGCTCCGCAGCCAGCGACCTGGTAAACATGTTGAGTGCCGCCTTGCTCTCCCGGTAGCCGTAAAAACCGCCATCCTTATTGTCAGCGATGCTGCTGAGATTGGTGGTGATGTTGACGATCCTGCGGAGTTTTCCCGCCCGCAGATGCGGCAGCAGGGCGTGGGTAACCCGGACCGGGCCCACGGTATTTACCGCCAGGGCTTGCTCATAGGCATCGAAGTCGAGCTCTGCAAGCGTCCACATCAGCGGCTGTATGCCGGCATTGTTGATCAACAGGTCGATTGCTGTTTCAGTCAGGTCCTGCGCGAGCCGGTCAACACTCGAAGGATCCGTGACGTCCAGTTGCATGACTTTCGCAGCGAACTGGTCGAGTTCCGCGGCGGTTTCGGGATGTCGGGCCGTACCGATGACGGTCCAGCCGGCCTCCGAGTACTGGCGCGCAAATTCCAGTCCGATGCCACGGTTGGCGCCGGTGATCAGCACGGTTCGCTTGTCTGCACCGACCGCGTCGTCGGCTCCGGTCCGCGCTTGTGCGCCCGCAGCCGGACCCGGGGAAATGAGCAGACCTGCAAGCGCGAGCAGGGCTGAACCGAGCCTGGAGTACAAGAGTTGACTGTTCATCGTTTCCCTCGGACGAGAAGATATAGCAATCGGCTAACACGACGCCACGGCAGCCAAGCTTGTTTTCTGCTTTGCTTATGGCCGCCAGTAGACATTAGGGAGCTCGCCGCCTCAACCTCGCTGGGTCGGTGTGAATCGGCGTGGAATATTGACCCCTTTCAGGGGGATCGGCGTCGAAAATTGACCCCCGGCCACGACTGAGACATCGTCAAGACCGGCTAAGTACGCTAGGTGTTCAAGCACCGCCAGTAAACATCACTTGCAACGCAGGGGGGTCAATCTTTGAGTCGCTGCTATAGACGAGCGCCAATGCTCCACACGCGGCGGCCAATCTGAATAACTGATTTAGCGTGACCATATCAATTTCTTTTTGAGCTCGAACCGAGCATGCGCTGCGAATCCGATTACAAAAAAACCCAAGTCAACTAATCCGACTTGCCTTTAAGTGTTCCGAGGCTTCCCGCCTAATACGACTTCCTACGCCGGGCGAAACCCATGCCGACTAGGCCGGAGCCGAGTAGGGCTAGTGGGCCAGGCTCAGGCACCTGGACCGAGTATGTGATGCTCGTGATCCAAGCGGGCACATCGGTCATGTGGATCAACACTAAAGAAGCGAGCGGCATGTGGCCGGGCCGCGAAAATGTAAGCGCAAGGTCGGCAAACAGGTAGTCATATTCGTGTTCGCCCATCACCTGACGAGCAGTAGCCATCAACTCATACGTCAGAAATTGATCGTCTGGGCCCAAGAGAACGGCAACCACTTCTTCATTCCAATATCTTTGGAACCCCGTAATCGTGACTTCTCTCACTCGTGGCGTGAAGTCTATCCGGAGCGCATTAAATTCCCATCCGTATTCGTTCCAATCACCACCCTGCGCATCACCCGAGTGCACGTAACTCAGGTAATTTTGGCCCGCTGCTAACGCGCCACCGATCGTATGACCGCACCCAGTTAGCGGATCGCCTCCAAGATTGGCGGGATTAGCCTGAACTACAGCAGGCCGGTACGCAAAGCTCTCCGTTTCGCCATCACGCGACATCGCCGACAGCGTAGCTCCACGAGCGACGCTGGAAACATCTGTACCAATCTGATGGTCACAGGCATCAATGGTATGCGTGATAAGTCCCGCATTTGAGTCGCTGCTATAGACGAGCGCCAATGCTGCACACGCGGCGGCCAATCTGAATAACTGATTTAGCGTGACCATATCAATTTCCTTTTGAGCTCGAACCGAGCATGGCAACCCGTAATACCATGCAAGATTCACACCGGCTACACGATCTATAGCAGAAACCGCTAGGCAAGTCATGTGGATGCGGGACGCCGATCGCATCACGTATGGCTCGACGTGACGTGTCAGAGCTCCAGCACGTACATCCGCAACGGCATCCACACGCCCATCAGAACCATGATCAGGTTCTCGGTCAACGAGACGAATCCAAGCGGCACGTTCGAGTCGCCGCCGACGCAGGCGCACTTGAGCTCGCGCCGGTCTATGTAGACGGCCTTGAAGACTGAAAAAGCGCCGACGGCGCCGATGAACAGCGCGATGGGTGCGGCCAGCCAGACCAGGGCACCGGCCACCATGAGGGTGCCCGCCAGCGTCTCGGCAAACGGATAGGCGTAGGCGTAGCGCACCTTGCGCTGGGCGAGCAGATCGTAGTTGAGGAACATGTTGCTGAAGCTCTCCAGGTCCTTGAGCTTCTGCAGGCCCAGCAGGCACATGGCAAATGCGACAAACCATTCGAGCGTGCGCAGGCTGAGCAGTGAATCCGTCGCCGTCCAGCTGGTCGCCAGCGCCAGCAAAAAGGCGGTCGAGAAGATTGCGATGACCGGGCGGTAGCTGGTTGCGTCGGGGTCCGGCACGGGCTTGCCAAAATACTCCAGCAGATCGTCATAGCCGCCGATCCGCTCGCCTCCGATAAAGGCCTGCGGCGTGGTGTCGACTTCATGCTTGTCTTGAAAGGCGTCGGTTTCCTCGCGCGTGGTGAGCCAGCGATCGTCAACCTCCCATCCTTCCCGCTCCAGCAAGTCCTTGCTCTTGAGCCCGAAGGGGCAGACATGGTCAGGCATGACCATCCGGTAGAGGGTGGCCTTGGGTTCCG
>JAGTVB010000316.1 GCA_018224385.1 Gammaproteobacteria bacterium | reverse complement strand
ATTGGATCATGCAAAGTAACCGTTGCCGGCCGAGACGACCTACACAATCCACTCCCTTCCGGACCGCGCCAATCCCATAAAATCCTTGTTCCGAGGCGACCTTCGAGGGGCGGCCTCTTGGCGACGAGCACGCGGGGCGGGCTTTGAATGGGAAGATTATTGCGCAAGGCACTGAATTTTTGAGGATGAGGAGATAGCGACTGATGAGTTCCACACAAAAAAACCTACTGCTTGGGCTGCTAATCGGGTTTTTATTACTTAATCTGCTCGGCGGCTTGGGTAAGTCGCAAGATGCACTCTCTGAGGTGAATTACTCCCAGTTTCTGGCAGATGTCAAGCAGGGGGAGGTGCGAGAAGTAGTGATTCAGGATCAGCGTATTCTGGGCGTGACCGAAGGTGGGCAACGCTTTCAAACCTACAATCCGGGCGACCCGGGATTGATTGCCGATCTGCTGAAGCAGGACGTGAACATCGCCGCCCGTCCTCCTGAGCGCCCGGGAGTGCTTTCCCAGTTGCTGCTCTCCTGGGGACCCATTCTGCTGTTGATTGGTGTTTGGATTTACTTTCTACGCCGCAGTGCAGGCGCGATGGGGGGGCAGGGCCTTTTCTCCATCGGTAAGAGCCGCGCCAAACGTCTCGTCGAGGGCCAGGTCACGACTCGGCTCGCCGACGTCGCGGGCGTGGACGAAGCCAGGGAAGAGGTGGGCGAGCTCGTCGAGTTTTTGAAGGATCCCGATCGCTTTCGTAAGTTAGGCGGTACGATTCCCCGCGGGGTACTCATGGTGGGCCCGCCCGGTACGGGCAAAACGTTGCTTGCGCGCGCCATCGCTGGAGAAGCACAGGTGCCTTTTTTCTCCATTTCCGGATCGGATTTTGTGGAGATGTTCGTCGGTGTAGGGGCATCCCGGGTTCGTGATCTGTTTGAACAGGCAAAGAAAAATTCCCCCTGCATTATTTTTATCGATGAGATCGATGCGGTTGGGCGCCGCCGTGGCGCCGGGCTTGGGGGCGGTCACGATGAGCGTGAGCAGACGCTCAACCAGCTATTGGTGGAAATGGATGGCTTTGAAGGCACGGAAGGCGTCATCGTCATTGCCGCGACCAACCGGCCGGATGTGCTCGATCCCGCGCTGCTGCGGCCAGGACGTTTCGATCGGCAGGTGGTGGTGCCTTTGCCAGATGTGACAGGCCGTGCGCAAATTCTTCATATCCACATGCGTAAGGTGCCCATAGCCGCCGATGTGGACGAGCAGCTGCTGGCGCGAGGCACGCCCGGGTTCTCGGGCGCGCAGCTTGCCAACCTGGTCAACGAAGCGGCGCTGTTCGCCGCCCGTTCACACCAGTCAAGCGTCAGCATGGCAGACTTCGAGCGCGCAAAGGACAAGATTATCATGGGTGCGGAACGCCGTTCGATGGTGATGAGTGCTGAGGACAAAAGGCGTACCGCCTACCACGAAGCGGGGCATGCCATTGTCGGGCGTTTGGTGCCCGAGCATGACCCGGTGCACAAAGTGAGCATCATTCCGCGCGGTCGCGCCTTGGGCGTCACCCTCTTTTTGCCGGAGCAGGACCGGTATAGTGCCAGCAGGCAACGGCTGGAGAGCCAGATCGCAAGCCTGTTCGGTGGGCGCTTGGCCGAAGAGATCATCTTCGGCCCCGATGCCGTGACCACCGGCGCGCAAAACGATATCGAGCAGGCCACCGCCATCGCTCGAAACATGGTGACGAAATGGGGGTATTCGGAGCGGCTCGGTCCGCTATCCTATGGCGAGGATGAGGGCGAGGTGTTTCTGGGGCAGGCGGTTACCCAGCATAAATCGGTGTCTGAGGAGACGGCGCGCCAGATCGACGAGGAAGTTCGAGGGATCATCGAACGCAATTATCAGCGCGCCCGTGCCCTACTCACGGAACATCTGGATAAACTAAACGCCATGGCTGATGCCCTGGTTGAATACGAGACGCTCACGAGCGCGCAGATCGACGACATTCTAGCAGGTCGTCGCCCGCGACCACCGGAGCACGGTAGCGACCTGCCGTCGCCGCCGGTGCAGCCTGCCGCCGATCCAGGTGCCACCCGCCCCAGTGCTCCAGTGGAGGCTCCGGCTATGGGGCGCACCGTTGAGCAGCATTAGGTAGGTCGAGGCGTCCGCCGGGGGCGGGGGCGCCTGGGGGGGCCGCACGGACCAACCAAGACGCTGGTTTGACACCTGGCACTGTTCACCGCCTTGTGATGGGTGCTCGCGGGGCACTCACTCACGGGCTGGGTCTATCATGGTTGGCACAGTAGGAATTTTCAGCGTCCTGGGGCAACAGGGCGCTACGTGCCCTTCATCGATGCGCGTCAGCTTATTACCTTGGCGGCGTTTTATTCCGTGGCCTTTTCCTTACCCGTTACAATTGCTTTCAGATCCACTCCACTCCACACCTCATTTAGGCGCCGATCGCGGCCGCAGACGGTTCGGTAATAGCGATAGCGAAGCGGATTTTTTTTGTAATAATCTTGATGATAGGCCTCGGCGGGCCAGAAGCGCTGTGCCGGGAGGATTTGGGTGACGACCGGCTGTGCCAGCACGCCCGACCGCGCCAGTTCATGTTTGGAGGCCTCAGCAGCCTTTTGTTGTTCGGCATCGCCGAAAAATATTGCTGCACGATATTGATCACCCTTATCACAGAATTGTCCTGTGTCATCGTAAGGGTCGATATTTCTCCAGAAAGCCTCTAACAGCTGCTCGTAAGTCACCCGTTGCGGGTCGTACGCGACCTCGACGGCTTCGTAATGTCCCGTGTTGCCGGCCGACACTTGTTCGTAGCTGGGCCGTTCGACATGGCCACCGGTATACCCAGAAACCACGTCGCCGACACCGTCCAACTTTTCAAGAGCGGCCTCCACGCACCAAAAGCATCCTCCTGCAAAAACAGCTGTTTGCGCAGCGACAGGAGTCTTATTTTCGGCCGTGATGGCGCTCGCGCTAATGCAGCAGGTGGCGATAGCGGCCCAAAGCGCTGTCGCGTTCATGCGGATTCTCCTGTGGGTCGAAAGCGCAAGGCCACACCATTGTTGCAGTAGCGCAGGCCCGTCGGTTGTGGACCGTCCTTGAACACGTGGCCCTGATGACCACCGCAGCGTGCGCAGTGATATTCGGTGCGCGGCAGAAACAGCTTGTAATCGGTCCTCGTTTCAATATGACCCGGCAGGACATCATAGAAACTTGGCCAGCCGGTTCCGCTGTCGAATTTCATTTCCGAGGTGAACAGGGGCAGATCGCAGCCGGCGCAGTGGTACATACCCGACCTTTTTTCCTTGTCTAAGGGGCTTGTATAGGACCGCTCCGTTCCCTCTTTCCGCAGCACGCGGAATTGTTCCGGTGTCAGACGCTGCCGCCATTCTTCTTCGCTCAGATCCAGCTTCCGCAGAACCTCCGCAAGGGCCGTGCGCACAGTGAATGTCAACGCTGCCGCAGCCAGCGCAAGACCGGAAACAAAGTTGCGGCGGCTAAGTACGTTGTGCTTGTCTGTCATGATCTCTACCCCTCATTTCAGGCGCTCGTGCGCTGAGAAGTGATTCAAAAGACCCTGGGAAGTACAGCTCGAGCCCGCCGTGCCGGGGCGCGAGGAAGCACTATTTCCCAAGGCAAGCAGGAGAACTCTGGGCCGGCGTGCAACGCGCTATGGCCAGCACAGCCCGCATTTGAGACCGCTTTTTGACGTCTTTGTTGCATTGGCGGGAAGAACCACCATGGCAAAAACCATGGTCGACAAAGGGGCTTCACTTACCGAAGCGTACAAGGGAGTACCCGAGTGACCTCTGAGCTGCGGCGCGCCGCCGCTAGAACAAATGCCGGCGTTCTAACCGCGGCTTCTAAGGCACAACAAGAAGAGGCCCCGGAGGAGGTTTCCTTCCCGGGGCCTCTGCATGAGCTCTGTGGGCGCAGGACTTAGACGCTGATGTCTTGATACACGTTGTCTTGGCCGCCGCGTCCGCCGAATGCACCGGCTTGCACGTTCTGACTTTGAAGGGTTGCGTCTTCATCGGTTTGGATATCGGGGCTGGCAACGCCCAAGTCAAACCCTTTGTTGATCAACTTTGCGGAATCGAAGTTGGACTGATCGGCGGTTGCAGTCGCCTCCGCATTGCCACCGGACTTAAAATCCACGTTGGGGTAAGAAAAGCTCATGGCGGTTCTCCTAAATGACTTAAAAGGTTATTTACAAGGTTCGTCAAAATCGTGTCCGCCTAGCCAAGTGCAGACACCGTGCCACTTCCTTAGAAAGCGCGGCTTTTTTATCATAACTAGCTGATATAAAAGAGAACTCCAGCTTGCTATACTCATTGCTTAGTATCCAAGAGCGCTTTGAAGCCGTTCTTTCGAGAACAGATCGCACGCACTGTCTCATTTTACAAGACATAATTATCCATTAAAGTGGACGAAAGTCTCTCGATGTTCCGCATGTTCCGCGAGATTTAAAGATTGTCCGGGCAGCAATCAACAGGCTTATGGGTAGAGACGGAGACGACGAGGCCCGATTGATGCCATGGCTATCATCGGCTTGCCTGAACCGAACGTCCGGAGGGTCAAGGCTGTCTCATAAGGCTGTCTCATAATGGGTGTGAAACGACATGTCCGTCTCTGCAGCGACTTCGGAGTTTCGCCGTGTCTGTAATGCTTTTGCTCATCGGTCTCGCCATTCGGCTTCGGTATCGTATCGACGTCATTGGGCTGAAACCCGTTCCGCGGCAGGGAGCGGTACTGCTCGTGGGTAACCACGTCAGCGTGATCGACTGGGCGATCCTGCAAAGCGTTTGTCCTCGCCGTGTGCGATTTTTTATCTATCGAGATGTCTACGGCCGGCACATGCGATGGGTATTGCAGCTCGCTGCGGTAGCGCCTATCGGCCGCGAGCCGGCAGAGTCGGCGCTTAGATCAGTTAACGCGCGGCTCGCCGCTGGCGAAGTGGTTGGGCTCTTTCCCGAGGTCTGCATGACTCGCAATGGGCAGCTCGGGGAATTCCAGCACGCCTATGAGCAAGCGGTCAATGGAGTCGAAGGAAGTCTCGTAGTCTTCTATATTCGCGGTCTGTGGGGCAGCCGGTTTTCACGCGCCAGCGCCAAGCATAGGCGAACTACCGGAAGGGGATGGCGCCGCCGCCATGTGATCGTCGTTTTCGGCGAGCCGTTGCCGTTGGATACAAAAGCCTGCGACCTCAAAAAGCGCGTGCGAGAGCTTTCGGTTCGCGCCTGGGAGCGCTATGCCCAAGCCTTGGAGCCCTTACCAATTGCCTGGATGCGTATGGCGAAACGCCACGGCAATGCAATCGGTGTCGGCGATGTTCTAGGCAGGCCGCTTTCCAATCATCGGATGCTGGCGTGGGTTATCGCCTTTGGTCGGTTAATAGCCAAACACAGCGCGGAACAGAATATCGGTTTGCTGCTACCGCCGAGCGCGCCCGGAGTGATGGCGAATTTGGCAGCGCTGCTGCAGGGTAGAACGATCGTCAATTTGAACTATACCGCCAGCCTCTCGGCACTGCGCGCCGCAATTGCGGCGTCCGCCATCGGCAGCATCTACACTTCGCGCAGGTTTTTGCAGAAGCTGAAGCAACGCAGCGTTGATCTCACGAGCCTGGCCGATCACGCCCGCTTCCACTATCTTGAGGACCTGGGGGCGGAAATCTCGACGCCACAAAAGCTCACAACTCTGCTGCTGGTAACGATTCTGCCCGCCCCGATTCTCTATGCGTGCTTCGGCCAAAGAGTGGCAGCGAAGGAGCCGGCAGTCATTCTATTTTCCAGCGGAACCGAGGGCGAACCCAAGGGGGTCATGCTGACACATCGCAACATCATGAGCAACGTCAAGCAGATTGCCGAGGTCCTTAACCCGCAGGCGGATGACGTCGCAATGGGAACGCTGCCCTTGTTCCACGCTTTTGGCTTAACCGCCACCGGCTTCATGCCACTCATCGAAGGCCTTCCGCTCATCTGCCATCCTGATCCGACGGATAGCCTGGGCGTAGCCAAGGGGATTGCCAAATATCGTGCGACCGTGCTTTGCGCGAGCTCAAGTATGCTCCGTCTTTACGTCAGAAATCAGCACGTCAAGCCATCCATGCTCGGATCCCTACGGCTGATCGTTGCGGGAGGTGAGAAACTCAATAAAAACGTTCGCGACACGTTTCAGCGTAAGTTCAACAAGTCCATTAATGAAGGCTTTGGTACGACAGAGACGGCGCCCGTGGCAAGCACCAATGTTCCCAATCAAGCCGCTACTGACGGCTGGTGTCTGCAAGTCGGCGAGCGACCAGGGACCGTGGGTATGCCGTTGCCGGGAACCAACGTTCGAGTGGTTGATCCGGACACGCTGGACGATCTACGCGTGGGTCAACCCGGCTTGGTTTTAATTGCCGGTCCACAGGTAATGGCAGGGTATCTGGGAGATCCTCAACGAACGGCAGAGGTGTTGGTGCCGCGTGACGGCATGCTTTGGTACAAGACCGGAGACAAAGGATATCTCGATGCGGATGGCTTTTTGACGATTATCGATCGGTACGCACGCTTTGCAAAAATAGCGGCGGAGATGGTCAGTCTGGCGGCTGTCGAAGAGCTCGTTCGCCCCCTCATTGCGGAGCATATCGACGTGGTGGCTGTGAGCGTACCGGATGATCGAAAGGGTGAAAAAGTAGTTTTACTGGCGGATGGTTGGGTTGACGCAAAAACGCTGTGCGGGCAGCTGGCCTCTGAGGGCTGCAGTCCACTGATGATACCGTCGGAGGTCCACATCGTCCCCGCGCTGCCGAGGCTCGGAAGCGGGAAGATCGACTTCTTGGCGGCGAAGAAGTGGGCGCAGTCCTTTGGCCGTTCGCCGACGCGCTAGCCGTATCACCCCGGCGGTTGGGGAGAAGCGAGGAGGCACTTTTATGCGCCGGCCCTCAACGATCACGAATTGCCCTATTCCATTGGAGATATTTCCGTTAAACTGACCCTTGTAGGATGATCGCTGCGGTGCAACAAAACCTTATCCCCACCGGAAGGAGGGATGGATGAAAATAAAGCTTTTCGATTCCCGCGGTGAGCACGTGCGTACATTTTGTATGGGAGAGAGAGACTTCGATCGTTGGATAGATGACTTAGCTGATGGCTTTTTCGAAACGGGCGGCTCCGCAGAGCTGTGCAATGACCGGGAGATCAATTTCCACCACTTCCCTGTGCAAACCAGGAGTGAGTTACGCAAGCAAATCAGAGCGCTTGCCATGTAATCCTCGGACTGCTAACGGTTACAGCCCTGGGGGCATTGCCAGTAGCCGTTAGGCAGTCTCGCTGCTTCCCGCCGCCAAAGTGTCCACTGCTGGCCGCAATGGTCGCATTTTAGGAATACCCCCCGCATGGACATCTTCAATAAAGTCACACCCACCCGCTTAAGCTGAGTTTTGCTGCAAGTGGCGGGTCTTTTCCGAAATATCTCCCGCGCCGGGGATGCGTATATATAAGCCGTCATTTCGGTCTATCTTGACTGTTACGCCGCTTACTTGCCTCGGAAATTTGTTACCTTAATCGCGAACAGTGGCGTCACGTAGCTCGAAAGCTCGT
>JAGTVB010000315.1 GCA_018224385.1 Gammaproteobacteria bacterium | reverse complement strand
ATTCCGAAGCGGAGACCAAGCGCCGCTGGCGCTCGTGCAGTTAGTCGACAGATCGGGGCCCGCTGCCACTTAAGGTTAAGGTGGTGATCAAACCATCGGGCGGCGCCCGTCCCTGAAAACTGTCCGGATCCCCTGCCGTGATCGTCCTGTATACGGATTTCGGCTGGAACGGTCCTTACCTTGGACAGGTTAGGGCGGCCCTTGTTCGAGACGCCCCCGCCATCCCGGTAATCGATTTGATGGCAGATGTGCCGGCCTTCAATCCGAAGGCAGCGGCGTATTTACTCGCCACCCTCATACCCGAGTTTCCCGCCGGCACGGTTTTTCTCTGTGTTATTGATCCAGGGGTTGGCACGGGGGCGCGCTCGCCGGTCATTCTCAACGTCGACGCCCGCTGGTTTGTCGGTCCTGATAATGGTCTGTTTGACCTTGTTGTACGCCGTGGAAGGAACATCCGAAAGCGGGTCGTTACGTGGAGACCGCAGCGGCTATCCCGCACCTTCCATGGCCGCGATTTGTTCGCTCCAGTGGCTGCGGCGTTGGCCCGCGGCCAAATGGTGGCAAGCATTGCGGCGCAGAAGGCGAGTTGTGCGCAGTCTGAATGGCCCGATGATCTTGGCGAGATCATCTATATCGATGGTTTCGGCAACGCCATGACCGGCATCCGGGCGGCAACCGTCGATCCGCGGACCACGCGACTCTATTGTGCCGAAACGGTTATTGCGCACGGTTCAACGTTTGCGGAGGTCGCCAAAGGTGAACTGCTTTGGTACGAAAATTCGAACGGCCTGGTGGAGATTGCGGTTAATCAGGGAAGCGCAGCGCAGCATCTGCAACTTGCCATTGGCTCTGCCGTTTCTCTCCGATCGGGTGCTTGAACCGATCGGGGCTAGTCGCTCTCATTAAGCCGGGATTTTAGGCGCTCGTTGACTTGTTTCGGATTGGCCTTGCCCTGGGATCGTTGCATCACCTGGCCGACGAAGAATCCGAGCAGTTTGTGTTTTCCTTCCCGGTAGCCCGCCACTTGCTCCGGATGCGCGGCAATGACCTCGCCAATGATGCGCTCGATAGTCTCCGAGTCGCTCACCTGCCTCAGCCCTTGGCGCTCGATGATGGTGTCGGCGTCGCCTTTGCCATGGCACATGGCCTCGAAAATTTCCTTGGCGATCTTGCCTGAGATCGTTCCGTCAGCGATGCGCCGAATCATACCTGCCAGCATTTTCGGAGAGACGGGACTTGCAGCGATGGCCGTTCCTGACTTGTTGAGGATACCGGTGAGATCCCCAATGATCCAGTTTGCTGCCCGTTTGGCTTCACCCCCGGCAGCGGCGGCGGTGGCCTCGAAAAAGTCGGCCAGCTCACGGGTGGCGGTCAGGATACGGGCATCATAGGCGCTCAATCCGTACTGTTCCCGGAAGCGCTGTTTTTTGGCGTCCGGTAGTTCGGGGAGGCTCCGTCGAACCGACGCGACGTAACCATCGTCAAACACGAGCGGCAGCAGATCCGGATCCGGGAAGTATCGATAGTCGTTGGCCTCCTCTTTCCCGCGCATGGGGCGTGTTTCGTTCGTATCAGGATGATACAGGCGGGTTTCCTGCACCACGTGACCGTCGTTCTCGAGGGTGTCGATCTGGCGGTCGATCTCGTAGTTAATGGCACGCTCAACAAAGCGGAACGAGTTCAGATTTTTGAGCTCGGTGCGAGTACCGAAGGTGGGATTGCCCCGAGGCCTTACCGAGACATTGGCGTCGCATCGAAACGAGCCTTCCTCCATGTTGCCATCGCAAATTTCCAGATAGCGCACCAGCGAGTGCATTTTCTTCATATAGGCCACCGCCTCGCGTGCCGAGCGCAGCTCCGGCTCGGAAACGATCTCCAACAATGGCGTGCCCGCCCGGTTGAGGTCAATGCCGGAGAAGCCGTGAAAATCCTCATGCAGCGATTTGCCCGCATCTTCTTCCAAATGTGCTCGGGTGATGCGGATGGTTTTGGTTTCTCCTTCTTCAAGATCGATCTCGACCAGCCCCCCGGATACGATTGGCAGCTCGTATTGACTGATTTGGTATCCTTTGGGCAGATCAGGGTAAAAGTAATTCTTGCGCGCAAACACGGAGCGGCGCGCAATCGTCGCCTGGATGGCCAAGCCGAACTTCACCGCCATGCGCACCGCTTCCCCATTCAGCACCGGCAAGACACCGGGTAGACCGAGGTCGATGGCGCAGGCTTGGGTGTTGGGCGGGGCGCCGAAGGCAGTTGCGGCGCCAGAGAAGATTTTGCTTTTGGTCGCCAACTGCGCATGCAGCTCCAAACCGATGACCACTTCCCATTCCATTTGACTACCACCAAGACGTCGTGGGCGAACGCGTTGTGACGGCGACCGATAACTTTGTCCACCGGCCGCTGGCGACACGGCTAAAACGGCTTGTTACTCAAATCCAGGCGGTGCCTGTTCGTGCCAGTCCGTCACCTGTTGATATTGATGAGCCACATTGAGCAGCCGAGCCTCATCGAAATAGTTGCCGATGATCTGCAACCCCACCGGTAAGCCATCGACAAACCCCGCCGGTATGGAAATCGCGGGCAGCCCAGCCAGGTTGACGGCGATAGTAAAAATATCCGAGAGGTACATGGTTACCGGATCGGCGAGCTTTTCTCCAAGCTTAAAGCTCACAGTGGGCGACGTGGGGCCCATGATGACGTCCACCGAGGCGAAGGCTGAATTGAAGTCCTCGCCGATCAACCGGCGCAGTTTTTGCGCCTTCAGGTAATAGGCATCATAGTAGCCGGCCGACAAAGCATAGGTTCCAATCATAATGCGCCGCTTGACTTCGGCGCCGAAGCCTTCCGCCCGCGAACGCTTGTACATCTCCTCCAGGCTCGATGGCCCCTCAGCGCGGTAGCCATAGCGGACGCCGTCATAACGGGCAAGATTAGATGAGCATTCGGCGGGTGCTACAACGTAGTAGGCGGGGACCGATAGTGCCGAATGGGGAAGACTGATGCGGCGGATTTTTGCCCCAAGCCTTTCATATTCTCGCAGGGCGCTCTCAATTCGCGCAGCGACATTGCTGTCGAGACCTTCACCAAAGTGCTCGTTGACCACACCGATAGTCAACCCGTCAACTGAGCCAGAGAGGTGTTGCGCATAGTTCTCCACGGGTCGGTCGACACTGGTTGAATCGCGTTCATCGAAGCCTGCCATGGCACCCAGGAGCAGGGCGACATCCTGCGCCGTACGGGCCAGCGGCCCGCCCTGATCCAAGCTCGAGGCGAACGCGACCATGCCGTACCGCGAGACGCGTCCATAGGTTGGCTTCAGTCCGGTGATGCCGCAAAGGGCTGCCGGCTGGCGGATGGAACCGCCGGTATCGGTACCAGTTGCGGCAGGAACCAAGCCGGCCGCTACGGCAGCGGCAGAACCTCCAGAGGAGCCTCCCGGTACGCGCGTCACATCCCACGGATTGCGCACCGGGCCGTAGAAACTGGTCTCGTTGGAAGAGCCCATGGCGAACTCATCCATGTTGGTCTTGCCAAGGACAATCATGCCGGCCGCGTGCAAGCGATTCACAACGGTAGCATCGTAAGGAGCGATAAAATTATCCAGCATTCGAGATGCGCAGGAGGTTCTTATGCCTTCGGTGCAGAAGATGTCTTTGTGGGCGAGGGGAATTCCCGTTAATGGTCCCGAAGTCCCCGCCGCAATGCGTTGGTCGGCAGCGCGAGCCTGCTGCAGAGCTTGCTCCGGAATCACGGTGATGAAGCTATTGAGTTGTGGATCAAGCTGATGGATGCGCTCTAGGAAAAGCTCAACTAACGCCACGCTGGTGACCGTACCCTGTTGCAGCATGGCGGAAAGCGCGGCAATGGATTTTTTGTGCAGCGGGATTTCGTTGTGAGTCATTGCCAAATGCGGCCGCTACTCGATAACTTTAGGCACCAAGTAAAGCCCATCCTCGACCTGCGGCGCCACCGCCTGAAAACGCGTTCTTTGGTTTCCTTCGGTCACCTGATCGGGGCGCAGACGCTGTGTTGCCGCAAGCGGGTGCGCCATGGGCTCGATGTCCGTCGTGTCCACCGCATTCATTTTTTCAACAAAATAAAGAATATTGGAAAGGTCGCGAAGAGAGACAGGAATATCGTCCTCGTCGATAGCAAGTCTCGCAAGGTGCGCGATCTTGATGACGTCGGCCTTGGTCAGGGACATGATGGAGCTCCGTCGCTGCGGATCCCCGAAGGGTGCTTGCTGAGCACGGCATGGCATCCGCCGTTACATTAATCTCACATCCTACAACAAATGGCCAACGGATTCGCCCTTTCGCATTGGCTCGCGCCTCCACCTTTTCTGTCTGCTTGCGCAACCGGCGCTGGCGCGCATTTCCACGGATTATACCTGCCCGACCGTATCCTTGTAATCTCCAGACGCAGCGCGGGACGGCTGACTGTGCATGAGCAAACAGCGGCTCCTAGTACGGCGTCCAGAGGGATGATGCGGCCTAATTTATGCATCGTCGTCCGGCATGCAGGCCAGACACCCCCGCGTGTGACAAGGCGATTGGCGGGCTGGAGATTCTGGGCACGGAATTGCCCTCACCAAGGGAGCTACGGACCAAAGGATGAAGCTGGTTTTATTAACCTGTAAGTGCTCACGGCGGAAGGCTGAATGGGTTTTATCGGCGGGCGACAAGCCGTTCTGTGCCGCCATGACGGCGAGGAACCCGGCTAACGGAAGACTCCCAAGCTGACAAAGTCGCTTTTCCTTCACGGACCACCAGCGGGCGTGCGCCTGCTGCTGTTCGTTATCGTATCGGTGGTACTGATGACGCTGGACCAGCGCGGGCAGCAGCTCGAACCCGTGCGCAATCTTGTTGCGACCGTGCTTTATCCCCTGCAATACGCCGTCAATGTCCCGGTAGCGGCGGGCAACTGGGCAGGAGAAAATCTCGCGAGCCGTAAAGCGCTGCTGGAAGAAAATGGGCAACTGCGGCAGAAGCAGTTGGTGCTGGAGTCCCGCCTGGGACGGTTAAATGAGCTGGAAGCGGAGAACCGCCGCTTGCGCGCCTTGCTCGGATCATCCGATAAGGTCAGCGACCGCGTGCTGATTGCCGAGTTGTTGGCGGTAGACATGGATCCGTTTAGTCGCCAAATCATGTTGAACCAAGGTTCGCGCGACGGCGTATTTATCGGCCAGTCGCTGGTCGATGCCGATGGCATTCTGGGCCAAGTGACGCGGGTGGGGCCCTTCTCCAGTACCGCGATGCTGATTACCGATCCCAGTCATGCATTGCCCATCCAGGTCAGCCGAAGTGGCCTGAGGGCGATCGCCGTGGGCGCGGGCTCTGTCAACCTGCTGGAGTTGTCCCATATTCCGAACAACGCCGATGTTCAGGTTGGAGATGCTTTGGTGACCTCCGGCCTCGGCCGGCGTTTTCCGCCCGGCTATCCTGTCGGCAAGATCAGGAGCATTGAGCGCGATAATGGGCAGCCGTTTGCCAAGGTACTGGTGGAGCCAAGCGCACATCTGGAGCGAAATCGAGAAGTGCTGCTGGTGTGGCCTGCGAGTGAGCGCCATGTCGACGATGCGCTCCCGTCCTTGTCTTCACCGAATACGGCAAAGAGTGGCCGGAAAGCTGACGGCTAAGAGAGTCCTGCGTGTCGTTTGTTTGTCTCTCTACATCGGTGTCTGAGTAGGCGTCCGGAGCGATGATCCGCACTAGTCCCCAAGGCGGTGGGGTCGTTTTCGTGACCTTCTTGATGGCCCTCATGCTAACCGCCTTTCCGGTGCCGTCATGGGCCGAGATCTGGCGGCCCGCCTGGGTGGCGTTGGTACTGGTGTACTGGTGCATGGCCCTGCCACACCGGATCGGTGTAGGCACCGCATGGTTACTCGGGATCGTACTGGACGTGTTAAGCGGCACGCTTCTCGGACAGCACGCGTTCGCGCTGAGTATCGTGGCGTTTATCACTCTGAAGCTTTATCAACGCATTCGCGTATTACCTGTTTGGCAGCAAGGGGTGAGTGTTTTTGCGCTGATCCTGCTGTATCAGCTTTGTCTGCTGTGGGTGGAGGGTACCGTAGGACGGCCGGTGAGCCCGTGGGGGTACTGGTCTTGCCCACTTGCCAGCACGTTGTTATGGCCGTCGGTGTTTGTGTTACTACGCGGTGCGCGCCGCCGGTATCGTGTGGCCTAGGCATTTTTTTCGCGGGCGGCGAGGTCAGCGCTCCACTCCTGGGCTTAGGCACTGGCGTTTGAGCCTTACCCTCAAGGATCTTGCTCGTGAGTCGGCCCTGTTGCGTTCGCGCTTTGTCATCGCGGTGGCCCTGGCATTTCTGCTCGCCGGCATGCTGATGATACGCTTGGTCCAACTCCAGGTTGTGGACCACGAGCACTTCCAAACTCTATCGCGCAGCAATCGTGTCAAGATTGTTCCCGTTGCACCGATCCGCGGCCTGATTTTTGACCGCAACGGGGTCGTGCTGGCGCAAAACAGGCCTTATCACAGCCTGGAACTCATACCGGAAGCGGTGTCGGATCTGGGCGCTACGCTTGCGGCGCTGAAGACGATCGTCGCCATCGCCGCGAGCGATGAGCAGCGTTTCTATGCACGCCTGAAGAGCAAGCGGCGCTTTGAGAGCGTGCCTTTGCGGTTACAGCTGAGCGAGGAGGAGGTCGCCCGCTTTGCTGTGAATCGCCACCGCTTCCCCGGAGTTGACGTACAGGCTCGGCTTGCAAGGGAGTATCCCCTGGGTGCCCTCGGAGTGCATGTCATCGGCTACGTCGCCCGCATCAGCGAGCGCGAATTGCAGCAGGTCGATGCCGTCAACTACCGCGGCACGGATCATATCGGGAAGGTGGGCGTAGAGCAGGCCTATGAGGCGGCCTTACATGGCCGGGTGGGTCACCAGCATGTCGAAATCAATGCGCAAGGCCGCACGCTGCGGATCCTGAGTCGCGCGGCTCCGGTTCCCGGGAAGAATCTCTACCTGACGCTCGAGGCCTCTTTACAGGCCGCCGCCGAACGCGCTCTTGGATCGGAGAGTGGTGCGGTGGTGGCTATTGACCCCCAGACGGGGGATGTGCTTGCCATGGCCAGCATGCCTGGTTTTAACCCGAATCTATTCGTCAACGGTATCGATGCGGAGACCTACAACGCACTGCGTAATTCTCCGCATCGCCCGTTGTTTAACCGCACACTCCACGGTCAGTATCCCCCCGGGTCTACGGTAAAGCCATTCTTGGCACTCGCCGCTCTTGCAGATGAGTATGAAGCCGGCCGGAAGGAAATCTGGTGCCCTGGCTGGTACCGGCTCAAGGGGCGTGCTCACCTCTACCGCGATTGGAAGAAGGGCGGCCACGGGTCCGTGGATCTCGAGCGCGCCATTGTTGAATCCTGTGACGTCTACTTCTATGAGTTGGCACTCAATCTCGGCATTGACCACATGCATCGCTTTATGCTGGGGTTCGGGTTTGGGGTTCCCACCGGCATCGACCTGCCGGGCGAAGCCCCCGGACTGATGCCATCGCCGCGCTGGAAACGAGCTAACCGCAACGAAGTCTGGTTTCCTGGTGAGACTCTCATCACCGGGATCGGACAAGGATTCACGCTCGCGACGCCGCTACAGCTTGCTTCGGCAGTGGCATCGCTCAGCGCCCGTGGAAGGCGGGCTCGGCCGCGCGTTGTGGATCGAGTGACCGATACCATCAACGGTACTGTCAACACAGTGCCGCCAATGTTTCTGCCCTCGGTACCAGTCACTGATCCGCGGCAGTGGCATCGCGTGATCCGGGCAATGGTCAACGTGGTGCATGGAGCAAGGGGCACGGCGCGGCGTTCCGGGCTTGGAATAACCTATCGAATGGGCGGTAAAACCGGCACGGCGCAAGTGTTTGGTGTAGCGCAGAATGAAGAGTATGACGAGGAAAAGATTGACAAGAAACTGCGGGACCATGGCCTGTTTATCGCCTTCGCGCCGGCCGATGAACCCAAAATAGCCGTTGCTGTGGTGGTCGAAAACGGTGGTAGCGGTAGCAGCGCGGCGGCACCCGTGGCGCGCAAGATAATCGACCATTACCTGAACCATCGGCCATACCAACATCCTCCAGAGGGCCTCGTGGTGTCCGGCGATGAGCCAGCAGCGCGCGCTGAGGAACGGGCCGCCAATGCGGCTGTGCGGCGCGACTCCCCCTCGGCACCCGCAGTTGAAGCACGCATGAGACGGCCGGGCGATGGCTAAGTCGAGCAACGCGCAAAGAATGCACTTGGATGTGCCCTTGCTGCTCGGGTTGGGATTGCTGTCGGGCGCCGGCTTGGTCGTGCTCTACAGCGCTGGAGGGCAGGATACGGCTTTGCTGATGAGACAAGGCTTTCGCCTACTGGTAGCCTTTGGCATTATGGTCGTGTTCGCTCAGATCGCTCCACGGCACTTTTTTCATTGGACGCCTTGGCTGTACGCCGGCGGCATCGGCTTGCTGCTGGCCGTCCTTTTGGTGGGTGATATCGGCAAAGGAGCGCAGCGTTGGCTGAGACTGGGTTCCTTTAATTTCCAACCTTCGGAGATGCTTAAGGTGCTGGTGCCGATGATGGTTGCTTATTTTCTCGCCGAGCGCCCGTTACCGCCTTCGACCGGCCGGATCATTACCGCTGCGGTTCTGATTATCGTGCCAACACTGCTTATCGCGCAGCAGCCTGATTTAGGCACGGCGCTGTTAATTGCCAGTTCCGGCGGCTTTGTACTGTTTTTGTCGGGGATGCGCTGGTGGCTTATTTCTGCAGTGGTTGTTGCGGTAGCCTCTTGTGCGCCGCTGGTGTGGTTTTATATGCATGAATACCAGCGCCTTCGCGTATTGACGTTCCTCGATCCCGGAAAGGATCCCCTTGGCAGTGGCTATCACATCATTCAATCCAAAATTGCCATTGGCTCAGGCGGCCTCCACGGCAAGGGTTGGTTGAACGGCACTCAGTCGCAACTCGATTTCTTGCCCGAGCGTTCCACTGATTTCGTGTTTGCGGTTTTCGGCGAAGAGTTCGGATTGCTGGGCATTGCGTGCCTGCTTGCGGCTTACCTGTTCGTTGTCACCCGAGGCTTGTATCTTGCCATGAACACCCAGGATGTATTTGGCAAATTGCTTGGGGGCAGCCTGGTCCTGACCTTCTTCGTGTATGCGTTTATCAATATCGGGATGGTGAGCGGGCTACTGCCGGTGGTCGGCTTGCCGCTTCCATTGATAAGTTATGGCGGAACTTCTTTAGTCACGGTAATGGCGTCTTTCGGAATCTTGATGTCGCTCCACAGTCACCGTAGGCTGTTATCGCATTGAATAGTCAAGATGCTGCTATTCTGTTGGCCTAACAGCCTGCTTGGACAATGTCGCGAGCGTCGGCAGAACACGTTGCACTGGTATGACAATCGCATAGGAAAGGCCATGGACTTGCGAAATGTTCTCAAATCTCTCTCTAAGCCCCTTCACCGGGGCCAGTTGTTGCGTTCCCACGCATGTTCGATGGTTGCCTGGGCTCGGCGGATGACGTTCCCTTGGACACCACGCGCAAGCCTATTGGGAATAGCGCTGCTTGTTGCTTTGTCCAGCGCCGCCGGCGCGCGCGGTGAGCGCCTCATCGATGAGCCGGAGGTGCAACGCTTCGTTGATGACATGGTCGAGCAACACGGCTTCCCGCGGTCGGATGTCAACGACATTTTGGCCGATGCCAAGGTGCTTCCAGAGGTGCTTGATGCCATCTCCCGTCCGGCGGAGCGGAAGCCCTGGTATGAATATCGGGCGATTTTCGTAACCCCTCCTCGAATTGAAGGCGGAGTTGCATTCTGGCGCACACACCGAGGCGATCTGAGCCGCGCTCAGCAGGAATTTGGCGTGAGCCCGGAAATTATCGTGGCTATCATCGGAGTCGAAACCCGCTACGGTCAGCACACCGGGCGTCATCGGGTGCTCGATGCGCTCTCAACGCTTGCCTTCCGCTATCCAAAGCGCAGTCGCTTCTTCCGCAGTGAGTTGCAAGCGTTCCTGCTGCTGTCGCGGGACGAAGGTTTCGATCCGCGATCCCTTAAGGGTTCCTATGCCGGCGCTATTGGCTTGCCGCAGTTTATTCCCAGCAGCTACCGGCAGTATGCTGTGGACTTCGACGGCGATAACATTCGAGATCTGTTGGGAAATCCTACGGACGCCATCGGCAGTGTTGCCAACTACCTGAGCGAGCATGGCTGGGAAAAGGGCGCGGGCGTGGCGTTTCCTGCTGAACTGCGCGCTGAGGATGCTCGGGAGCTCACCAGCGGCGGCATCAAGCCCCAGCTCGCGTTGACAGACATGCGAGCGCGCGGCGTGTCCATCGGCCGCGCGGCGCCGCATCAGGCGAGGGGTGCGCTGATCGAGTTTGAGGCGCGCGAGGGTCCCGAGTATTGGGTTGGGCTGCAGAATTTCTACACCATAACCCGTTACAATCACAGTCCGCTGTACGCCATGGCCGTGTATCAATTGGCGCAGGCAATCCGTGGACAACTCGCGGAGGCCGAGGAGTTCTAGAGACTGTAGGGATGCACACGCTGTTTTAAGAATACCGCCGCGCTAGCGGAGCAGGACGGCAGCACGGTGGCGAGCCAACCGGAGTGGGCGCGCGAGTACATGGGAAATTGGAGGCGCTGCGCAGGGCCGTGATGGAAAGCACAGTGGTTTTCATCCCCGTCCGTCAGGTGGTGAGGGCGTCGCTGGCGCTGGCCATCCTCGGGATCGCCGGGCTGATGCTCGTGCTCACGGCTTGTGTCGATCTCCCAAAGTCGGATGGCCCTCCGCCCGAACCGATCGACGTCGCGGCCATACCCGACGCGGTGCCGCGGCTCGAGCCCCTGAGCCGTTACGGTAACCCCCCCTCCTATGTGGTCCACGGTGAGCGCTATTTCACCCGAAACAGTAGTCGAGGGTACACTGATCGCGGTATCGCATCGTGGTATGGCACAAAATTCCATGGGCGGCGTACCTCAAGTGGTGAGCCGTACGACATGTACCGAATGACGGCAGCCCATCGAACGCTGCCCCTACCGACCTATGTCGAGGTCACTAACCTGGCCAATGATCGGCGTGTTGTCGTTAGGGTCAATGACCGAGGACCTTTTCACCCCGAACGGGTGCTCGATCTATCCTATGCGGCGGCGGCCAAACTCGGCATCGTTGAAACCGGCACCGGACAGGTGCAAGTGCGGGCCATTGTCCCGGAACCCGCCAAGTCATCGGCGCTTCACCAGAGCGGCCAGTCGCTCGAGGCGACGCAGCGCTCCGCGCTGTATGTGCAGGCCGGCGCTTTTCGCTCACTCGCCAACGCCGAGTATCTCACGCTGCGTTTGCGCAACCATGTGGGCATCACCGCGGGACTTAGTGAAGTGTCGCAAGCCAACGGCAACCTATTCCGGGTCCGCATTGGGCCTATTGAGAGCGTTTCGGAAGCCGAACGCCTTGCGGCAAAGCTCGCTGCCGCAGGAGTCAGCGATCCTCGCATTATCGAGGAGCATTAATGCGCCGCGGTCCACAGCCGACTTCACGACGCCACATACGTTTTAAACGGAGGATTTGGCAACAGTGGTTCTAACGCATCTGAGGCGATCGTTGCTTGCGCTGGTCTCGTTCCTGCTCTGTTTGCTCAGCGGTGCTATCGCAGGCGCCCCGCTCTTAACGCCATCCCCTCCAGCCATCGATGCCGGGGCGCACATTCTGATGGACTATCACAGTGGCCGTGTATTGGCCGAGAGTAATGGCGATGAGCGCATGGAGCCGGCGAGCCTCACCAAATTGATGACAGTGTATGTTGTTTTCTCGGAACTCAAAGAAGGCAACATTCAGCTCGATGATCTGGTGCGCGTGAGCGAGAAAGCCTGGCGTACTTCCGGGTCACGGATGTTTGTTGAAGTGGACAAACAGGTTTCGGTCGAAGAACTTCTCAAGGGGATTATCATTCAGTCCGGTAATGATGCCAGCGTGGCGCTGGCAGAATTCGTGGCGGGTGATGAAGTGGCCTTCTCTCAGTTGATGAATCACCATGCGCAGGCGCTGGGAATGCGCAATACCAACTTCGTCAATGCCACCGGCCTGCCCGACCCGAACGAATACACCACCGCGCGCGATTTGTCTCTGCTTGCCCGAGCGCTTATCCGTAATTTCCCCAAGTATTATGAGTGGCATTCGGTTCGTAAATATGACTACAACGGCATTACCCAATACAATCGCAACAAGCTGCTATGGCGTGATAATTCTGTCGATGGGTTAAAGACTGGCCACACGAATTCGGCCGGCTACTGCCTGGTGGCCTCAGCGAAGCGCGACGGAATGCGCCTGATCTCGGTTGTTCTCGGTGCCCAAAGCGAGAAGAGTCGCGCTCAAGATAGCCAGGCTTTGCTCAATTATGGTTTTCGCTTCTTCGAGACGCATCGTCTTTACCAGGCACAAGAACCTCTGGTCAAGGTCCGTGTCTGGGAGGGAGCCGTTCCCCAGGTGGAAGTCGGCCTCGACGATGATCTCTACATCACCGTTCCGCGCGGCCAGTATGATCAGCTCAAAGGCAATATGCAGCTCGAAGCGGCCATCAAAGCACCGATAGAAAAACGCCAAACCCTGGGCAAGGCATTGATTAACCTCGGAGGGGAGCAAATTGCCGAACGTCCACTCGTGTCGCTGCAAACCGTGGCTGAGGGCAGTCTCTGGCAACGCTTGACAGACCAAGTCCGGCTTTATTTCCAGTGAGTCTTGCCTACTTAAATGGTGAATGGGCTCTGGCCAACACCATGCGGGTGCCGGTGCTTGACCGCGGTTTCCTGTTCGGCGATGGGGTTTACGAGGTCATTCCCGTTTATCGGGGACGGCTGTTCCGGTTGCACGAGCACCTCGCGCGCCTCGAGCGCAGCCTTGCGGGTGCGCGGATCGCTCCGCCGTTGGCTCCATCGCAGTGGATCGAATTGCTGGAAGAGCTGGTTCAGCGTAACGGGAGCTGCGATCCGGCGGTCTATCTGCAGGTGACTCGCGGCACGGCGTTGCGCGCCCATGCGTTTCCATCAGCGACCCCTGCGACCGTTTTTGCCATGGGCTTGCCCCAAGTGAAGCGTTATCAGAGAGCCAGTGGCGTTGCGGCTGTTGTTCGT
>JAGTVB010000314.1 GCA_018224385.1 Gammaproteobacteria bacterium | reverse complement strand
GCGGCGCCAGGCTATTAGAACGTTAGATTGAACTCCTCGATCAAAGCGCCCGGAACCAGGGCGCTTTGCGTCGAGCGCTGGTAATAAGTGTCTGCGCAAAACAGGCGCTCGCGCTCCGTGGTGAGGCCAAGCAGCTTATCCCCGAACAGGTGATACAGGCTATCATCGAAGCGCATGGTACTGAATGGTGCGATGATGGCCGCATCTTGTACCCAGAAGCAGGCGTAACGGGTCATGCCGGTGATACGGCAGTCATTCCGGTTCGAAAAGTTGCAATACCAGAGGTGACTGACGTAAAGGCCGGTATCGAGCTGTTCCAGGACAGCGTCTTTGGCGAGCTCGCCGGCGCTCAGCTCAAGTGACTCCGGGAACTCGCTTCCGGCGTTGACCGGCTCACCGTATTCCATGCCGCTGCGGGGGCTTACCAGGCATTGGTCATAGAGGCCGTCTCGTACCAGCGTAACCCGCTCTGGCTTAGTATAACCGCTTGCGGTGAATCGCGGAGCGAGTCCGCCGGCGTGGTGCTCGCATACGGTAACGCCCGGATGTAAGCGGGCTTGGCGGCGTACCAACTTGATGAGGGGCGTCTGCCGCGTGCGATGACTTTTGAGCCCAAAGCCCTCCCAGGCCACCAGCCCAAAGATCTCTTGTACGGCGGCCGGGGCAAGATAAGTGCGGTAACGGCCGGGTTTTAGATGACACGCCTCCCGGTTCAGCAGCTCGAGTTGCGCGCGCGCCGCATCCAGCTTTAGCGCCAGGCATGCGGGTTCCCAATGGGTGCCGGCATAGCTGCCCTTTATCGCTCGACCGTTCTGATTGAAGCAGCTCCAGTCGAAGTGAAAACTGGGTTGAGCATACCAATTGCGTTGTCCCAGGGAGTTGGCAAAGCCTCGGTAGAGGGTTCCGCTTGCCCATAGGCCGACCAGATCGACCCCGGCCGCCATGTCCATAATCTCTGTAACCGCAGTTCCTGCATCGGGTGCCGCTGCTTGTGCAATAGACTCAGTGCACTGGGGCTCGCGGGCGTAAAGCAGGTAGGGATCGGCGGGCAGGGCGGCCCGTTGCTGGCGCAGAAGCGGCAGCAACTCGCCAATATGGGCTCGATCATCCGAGAGGTTACCGGTAAGCGTCAGTGTGGCGGCGGCATGTTGCCTGCCGGCAATGAGATCGATGCTCATCTGTCGCTGCGCGACGCTTCCCGCTTGCCGGAAACGGGTCTGGTTGAGCCGCACGAAATCCGAGTCTTCGGCTTCGAAGAAGCAGAGATAGACCTCGCCGGATTCGACCATCTCGTCAAGTGACCCGGCGACGCCGTAGAAGTAATCCTTCATACTTGCGCTGATCTCGGAGCTTGTGAATCAACCTACGGCGCCGCCCGATGGAGGCGTTGACTGGTGCGCCCTGCGCGCCCATCTATCGGAGACATCGCGTCGCTGTGCGCCGTGCCGCTTGCTCTCGGGGCGCTCGCTATGATGTCTTCACAACCTGTCAGAGTCCTCCAAACACATCGATTGCTCGAAACACACACGCCGGAGACGCATGCCCGACATGAATGAGCTGATTGGGCTCACCTTTCCCGCAATTGAGGGTGCCGAGAACGCGAAACGTGCTGGTGTCGCCAACCTGGCTCAGACTGCGCCAGAATGTTGCAGATATCCCCCGGTAATTGGGGTTTCGAACGATTTGAGCTAAGCGTCCTTCCTGGATAAGCTGGCCATACTCGCAGCCAAACTGGAATTTGTTCCGGCTGTCGTCAATGGACCAAGACTGGTTGGTGTCCATCAGAATGCCGTCATCGATCGATTCGATGAGCCTCTGCAGGGAGTGATCGCCTGGTTCCAGGTTTAAGTTTGCCATGCGGTCAATGGGAGCGCGGTTCCATTGGGCGGCGCGGCTGTTGGCCACTCCGGGAAGTCCGCTTCGCGCCTGCGAGGTCGCGCCGCCGAGCGGTCGTTCCAGAATCCCGTTACGTATGATGTAGTGGCGATTGGCTGGAAAACCTTCATCATCAAAGGCATAGGTTGCCAGCTGCTCGGCTCGAGTCGGGTCGAACGTCACGTTTAGGCAGGTTGAACCGTACTGATAGCTGCCAAACATGTCCAGCGTGACGAAGCTTCCGCCGGCGTAATTGCGTTCATCTCCCAAGATGCGATCTAATTCCAAGGGATGCCCGATGCTCTCGTGAATCTGCAATACCATTTGGCTCGGCAGCAGCAACAGGTCCGCAGTTTTCGCCGGGCACATTGGCGCCTGCAGCAGTCTGATCACTTCCTCGGCCACCCGATTGGCTTGGGCAAGGAAATCGAGTCGATCGAGCTGCTCCAGTCCTCCCTGGCGTCCGATGTCCGATCCCCCATAACTTCGCCGCTGCGTATTGTCCCCGTCATTGGCGACCGCCGAAAGTGCCGGCAGCAGGTAGTGAAATTCCTGCTCGATAAAGCCGCCATCGCTATTGGCAAGCAGCACCTTGGTGTGTCTACGGGCGATCGATGCCTGCCAGTCGACGATGCGCTCATGGGTCTTGAGTTCGCTGTTCAGCCTACGCAGCAGCGCAATCTTGTCCGCGAGGCTGAAGCTATTCCATGGCTGTTCCACGGCAGACCGATAGCCGCCTTGATGGGTCGAACGCGGCAGCAACGAGGCCCGAATCAGTCCCCGGTTGGCGGTCCGCCAAGCCCAATGTTGCGCCTGGCTTGCCATGGTTCTAAGGCCGGACGGACTCAGATCGGTGGTGGCCGCATAGCCGATGCCTCCGCGATCAATCACCGTGACCAGCGCTCCCAGCGTTCGGGTGTTGGCGATCGGCTGCACCACATCTTGGCGCACGCAAATACGCTCGTGGGTTTCCTCCACGAGTCGTAGCGCCCAGAAATCCAAGGCAGGCGCGCTGCGGGCGAAGCGGGTAGAAATGGTGTCAAGCATGGCTCATCTCATCAGGCTCTCGTTGCCGAATGCGAACCTCGCTGCGCAAAAACCAAAGCAGGGTAGTGGTCAGAAGGTCGGGGCGGCGACAGAAGGCTGGCTGTAAGGCGCCACGATTTCCGCCAACATTGGGATTGCCGTTCCACTGAAGGGGGCTCGCATCCCCGCTTCCAAAGATCCTTCAACCGACTGATATTCAATTAAAAAATAGTCTAGCAGCAGGCCTGTTGTTGCGCTTCGGATAGGCTGGCATAGAAATTGACTTCATGATTGAAAAAGGTAATAAGCCAAAAAGACAGCAGCGAGCAATGCTAATCACTGGTGAACCGATAGTCGAGAGGAATGCTGATGCACAAGCAGACAATCTGGGTCGATGCACGGATGGCACGAAAACTCAAGGTCATTGCGGCCCGAACAGGCACGACCATGCTTGAGCTGGCCAATGCCGCATTAAGGGAATACCTAGAGCATATAGAAAGCCGCGCGGGCGACGCATTGCCATCAATGCAGGGCCTGCGCGCCTTCGCCGACGAGAGCATGTGATGACACTCATTCCGCCCTCTCGGCCCCGCATTGACGGCATCTAGGAAGCCGAGCCAGGGGAGGGGCGACCCGAGACGCCCGCGCCAGGTAACTGCTGATCGACAACTTAAATGCATTTTGCCGCACTGACGGAGGATATCATGCTGAGGACCAGCGCGCAGACGGAAGTGATTCAGCCAGCCGATGATCGAGAGGGTTGCGTGGGGCGTTCAGTTGAGGTGGCTAATCGAGGCCGCTTCCTGAGGCCGTTCCAGGTGTCCGAAAGGCTATCTCAGTTGCTTGTTCGCCATGATCGGGAGGCCGGAATACTTTGGTATTTCATGAATCCTTCCCCGAGGCCGTGCTTTACCCATCAATTGCTGCGCGACATCGTCCAACTCCAACAGGACATCCGTCTCGCCTTCCGCGACTACCCAGAAGGCCGCGAGGATCTGCGTTTCCTCGTCGCCGGCTCGCAAATTCAAGGTGCTTTCAACTTGGGCGGCGACCTCAATTTGTTCATCAGCCTAATCAAGGAGAAGGACCGTGCGGGTCTTACGGCGTACGCCATTAAATGTATCGATGTGTTGTATCCGAACGCCGTGAATCTTGAGCTACCGATTACCACGATCTCCCTGGTTCAAGGGAATGCTTTGGGGGGAGGATTTGAGGCGGCCATGTCCAGCAATGTCTTGGTTGCCGAGCGCGGGGTACACATGGGGTTGCCCGAAATCCTATTTAACCTATTCCCTGGAATGGGTGCCTACAGTTTTCTCGCACGTCGCTTGGATGCCGCTCGGGCCGAACGCATGATCTTGAGTGGCCGTACCTATACGGCTGAGGAGCTCTACGACATGGGGATCGTCGATCAGCTGGCTGAACCGGGGCAAGGCGAAGCGGCCGTGCGGGACTATGTCAAGAGACGACGACGCATCGGGAATGCCTCGGCCGCCATGCAAAAAGTACGTCAGCGCATAAATCCGATCCGTTATGAAGAGCTGCGCGATATCACCTTGATGTGGGTCGACGCAGCCCTGCGTTTGGAGGGAAAGGAGTTGCGTATCATGGAACGCCTGGTAAGGGCCCAGGACCGACTTTCAGGTGCCGCTTTGGCGCGTGCCGCGTGATGTGCCTGTCGGTCCTGTACTCTTGTACCTTCGGGTGGCGAGGCGCGCCCCTTGCAGCCCGGCGCGCTCGGGACGTCGGCGCGTGCAATGATGGATTTTGCGGGGGCGGGGCGGCGCTAGGTGGTGGCCGATGAGCCCGATCTGTCGTCGAGATAGCCTAGCAATTCCTCGCGCACTGCATAAAACGCCGTCTCGATCTCGCGCAAGTGAGCGTTGGCAGCATCAACAGAAGGACTCGCCGGAAAGGATGCCGGCAAGCTTCGCTCAAAAAGCCTGCGCGCACCAACACTCGCTGCGCTGCCCTTTAAGGCATGCGCGAGATCTCGAAAGCTATCGCTGCGCTCGTTCGCCAGTGCGTCGTTCATTTGTTTCAGTAGCCTCTCGCTATCCGCAATGAATTCCCGGAGCAACCCGTGCACGAGTTCTGGATCTTGCGCGAGCGCCTCCAGTTCTTGCAGCTTCTTGTGATCGAGCGTGGGCTCGAGTGCGTCATCTCGGGCAGCGCTGTTGCGGCTCTCTGTCAACCGGTGGCTAGGGGCCGCGGATGCTGGGGACGGTTGGTTGTCCGATGCCAGAGCGCTGACCGTGTCAAGCAGGCGTTTTGACTCCACGGGTTTGGTCAGGTACGCGTCGATGCCGGCTTCTTTGCATTGCCGTGCGGCGTCCGGTGTGGCATTGGCGGTGAGGATGATGAAAGGAATGTTGCGCTGGTCGAGATGGGTCATGCGATGTAGTTTAACCACATGTATGCCATCCATTATCGGCATGTGCATGTCAAGAATTGCGAGATCGAAGCGGTGTTCTTCCAAGGCGTCTAGCGCCTGTTCGCCGTTCTCCACCAACTGGACTTGATGCCCGGCCCGCTGCAGTATCATCTGAATGACCTTGCGATTGGTGGGTGTGTCTTCCGCAACCAAGATCTTCAGCGGGCGGCCTTCGGCCCGTGCTTTTGAAAAGTGACCCGCCAGATGAGTCACTTTCGCTTCCAATGACCGATCGCTGCAGACAGTGTGCAGAGCATGGTAGAGCTGCAATTCGTCTATTGGTGGACGGAGGAGGGACCGGTAACCCGCCTTGAGAAGCGCTGTCTCGCGCTTTGGGTCAAAACTCCGATCCAGCAATATCAAGGGGGTATGTTTTAGGCGAGCATTGCTGCCTACGACGGTGGCCAACTCCATGGGATCCCCAATCGTCTCTGAGTCTTCCACTACGACCGCCGCGTAGTGGGTTTTCTCTCGGGCCGCGGTTTGCAGCTTGACTATCGCGTCGGCCATGCTTTTGGCCGATTCGACTTCAGCGCCCGAGCTCGCCAGATAGCCCCGCACAGTACCCACGCCGTGAGCGTCCGCAGTGACCAAGAGCATGCGCTTCCGGGCAAACTGCCCGCCGGTTTTATTAGCCAGCGGTGCGGTCGTTCTCTGCTGCGTTAGTGGCAGCGTAAACCAAAACTTAGAGCCCCTACCCAAGACGCTCTCTACGCCGATCGTTCCCCCCATGAGCTCAACGAGCTGTTTGCTGATCGTTGTGCCGAGCCCGGTTCCGCCGAAGCGGCGTGTCGTGGATTGGTCCGCCTGGGTAAAGCTCTCGAAAATTTGCTCCTTCGCATGATCGGCGATGCCGATTCCAGTATCCATGACTTCAAACAGCAGATGAACTCGTGCTTCGTTATTACTGACACAAAGAACCCGTACATCGATGCCGCCCTGCGCGGTGAACTTGATCGCATTGCCGATCAGATTGATTAAGATCTGGCGCGTATGCAGGGGATCTCCTCGAAGGAGAAACGGCACGTTCGGCGCTATAGACACGTTAATAGATAAGTTCTTCTCCCGCGCCTGTGGTGCCAGCATGTTGACTGTGCTGTGGATCAACTGGCGCAGGTCCAGGTCAGTGTTCTCGATTACCAGCTTGCCGGCTTCAATTTTCGAGATATCCAGAATGTCCTCTATGAGTGACAATAAGGTTCGTGCCGACGCGTGGATGGTCGAGGCGAGCTCCTGCTGCTCACGATTGAGAGGGGTGTCTGCGAGTAAATCCGTCATGCCAATGACCCCGTTCAACGGCGTTCGCATTTCGTGGCTCATGTTGGCCAGGAACGCGCTTTTTGCCCGGCTGGCTTCTTCGGCGCGCTTGATGGCCTCATTGAGGCGGCGCAGCAGCGCATAGGAATAGAGCGGAAGGGCAACGAGTCCAACCAGCATCCCAATGCCGAGAATTTCCTGAGTTGCCCAGTATTTGCTGGTCAGTAGCACGGTACTGAAGCCGGCAATGCTCAGGGTCATGGCAATGAACAGGTACTGCGCGCCATAGCGAAACCCATTGCCGAACGTTATCCAAAAATAAACGACATAGAGCGGGGCGCCGAACGCTCCCACCGCATACATGAAGTACGAATTGGCGCATACATCAAAAATAATGCCGATTATGCGGCGCGCTACTGAGCGAAGCGGATGCATGACAACGGCTGCGAGCAGCGCCCAAGAGAGGCCTGCGCAGGCAATGGCGATGGTCAGATTCAGGCGATCCAGGGCCTGTTCGTGCCAGCCGCTGAACGCTCCGGCCGTGTACAGGTATGCAAAGACCGCTGTGACGATCACCACCCGCACCAGCGCTTGTTCGGGCTCACTGTCCGGAGCTGGTGACAACCGCTTGGGCCAAAATCTCAGCAGCGTGAATCCGTTGCGAGGTTTTGGCTGCGCCGGCTCGCTCATGAGCGAGCCGCAAGCCTAAGACAGCGCTCCATCGGGTAAGGCCGTTCCCACTGTCCGTGGTACCTGTGACAAGGCATCACTGAGCGCTTCGATGGTGTTGTTTTTGCTGCTAATACTCCAGGACAGAACCTGTCGCCAGGAGTGCGCGCCGGGCTGGTTTTGGAACAGGCCGAACAGGGGGCGACTGAGCCAATAGAGGGAAACGCCCCGCGATATCTGGCGGGCGGCATAGGGCAGGTAGGCCTCCACAACCTGATGCCGGGTGGGAATAGGGTGATGGTCCGCGTAGAACTGCTGATCGACAGTAGCGAAAAGGTACGGGTTGCGGTAAACCTCGCGGCCAATCATAACGCCGTCTACAGCCGCTAGGTGATAGCGGGCTTCATCGAGCCGTCGGATGCCTCCGTTAATGACGATCTCCAGGCTTGGAAAGTCGCGTTTCAACTGCTTAACAATATCATACTGCAGTGGTGGCTTATGTCGATTTTCCTTGGGACTGAGCCCTCGGAGCCAGGCCTTGCGAGCATGTACGATAAACGTGCGGCAACCGCCTTTCGCGACTGTATCGATGAAATGAACGAGGAAGTCGTAGCTATCCCAGCAATCGACTCCGATGCGTGTCTTTACAGTGATTGGAATAGTTACAGCCGAGCCCATCGCGGCCACGCACTCCGCTACCCGCTCGGGGGTAGTCATCAGGCAGGCGCCAAAGCGGCCTGCTTGTACCCGTGTGCTCGGACAGCCTGCATTGATGTTAACCTCCACGAACCCGCAGTCGCCTGCTATGGTCGCACAGACTTTCATCTCCCGTGGATCGCTGCCGCCAATCTGGAGCGCCAGGGGGCGTTCTGAGGGATCGTGCTGAAGAAGACGCGATGGGTTGCCGTGCACCAACGCCGATGACGAAATCATTTCCGTATAAAGCAGCGCGTGCTTGGATATTAGACGGAGGAAGTACCGTTGGTGACGATCGGTGCGCTGCATCATGGGTGCAACGCAGAGTGTATGTAGCCGAAAACTATTGGACGCATCCACCGCTTTGGCTCCGCGGGAGCGAGTAACTCCCATGTATCCTCCGTTACCCTACGGTTGCTCACGAACGCGCGCGTTGCTTTGCTCGCCGTCGCGAGGTATTAATACCTTCCTAGGAGGCTTCCCTCAGCTTGCGTTCTAGCCACTTGATTACCGCCTGTACCCGCTGCTTCTGGTCGACTTTGTCCTGAATGTCTAGGAGCATTCCTTTAATATCTGTGAGGATGCGGCGGTAACTGTCAGCCTGCTGCTTGTGGTGAGCGACTTCGGAGCGCAGCTGCCGCAATTCACCGCGCAGCGAGGCGGCATCCTGAACGTCCGGAAAGGGTGTTTTCCACATTGCATCCTCCTTGAGTTGAGATACGAACTCCAGCATGCCCGCCGGTCGCCGCCCGATCTCGGGGTAGATGCTTGCCAGGTTGTCGATGTCGACCTTGCCCTCAAACGCCTCTAGCTCTCCGGCGGCGATTAGGCGCTGGATTTCCTCTCTTGGCACCCCGGCAAGACGCGCCGCTCTGGAAACGTCGAGCAAGCGGTTGGCTTTCATAGTGGGTTTCCCTTTCGGTAGCCTGGAGCGGCCCCCGTTTGGGGCACGGTTCCAGTGCCTTCGCTGGACCAGCGGCAACAGCCTACCGGATGAGCGTTGGGCACGAGGCCTAGCTAGGGTATCTTATTTGCCGCTTGCGTTGAACCTAATGTGTCTTCAGCGACCTTAGGCGTTTATCGACGCGAGAGGTCGCGGAGTGTGTTTCTACTGTATTACGATTGATGACGAGGCGATGGCCTAAATGCCGCACGGATACGGTCCTGCAGGATTTGCGCTGACGAGCGAGATCGGAAAACTTCCCTGGACGGTTTCCGATAGGTACCGCCGAATCACTCTGGGATCCGCTAAGGGCTCGTGAATAAACCGACTACGCCTCGCGGTGGCTGCGTTGGTCGGTGTGCCCCGCCGATCTATCTGATAGGTCTCGCCACTACGAGTTGTTCGCCTTGCGCTCGGCCCGGGCTCCCCGCGACGGTTTGTTCACCAGCGCTTAGCATAGGCAATGGCGCCTCTGGGCGTGCACGTCGTTTACCATTCATAATACGATAGTAAGAGAAGCGGGTCGCTCACTGATCGGGGTAGGCATCGAAGGGAATGGGAACTATGGATGTCCTAAACGTCGTCTGCTCAAACTGTAACAGTGTCAACCGAGTTCCGGCAGCGAAGCTCGGAAGTGGAGGCAAGTGCGGTAGGTGCCATGCCCGATTGTTCGCGGGCAAGCCCATTGCGCTTGATGAGGAAAATTTCTCTCGCCACATCGAGCGTAGCGACATACCCGTTCTGGTTGATTTCTGGGCCGCTTGGTGCGGCCCGTGCCAAGTCATGGCGCCCGTCTTCGAGCAAGCGGCTCGCGAACTGGAGCCGAATGTGCGTCTGGCAAAGGTCGATACAGAAGCCGCTCAAGGTCTCGCCCTTAAATTTGGGATTCGCAGTATTCCGTCGCTGCTTGTGTTCAAGGGTGGCCGCGAAGTGGCTCGCATTGCCGGTGCGCTTGGCCTATCAGATCTGCTTCAGTGGACCCGCCAGCATGCTTTCTTCAACTCGGGTTAGCATGGATTTCAGGGATCGCATTTCTGCCCAAAATGGTTAAAGGTATGCGGCGGCAACCCGTTGTAAGCCGAGGACATTCGACAAATGGCCATGGCCCGAAAAACGGTGCGCACAATGGCCCCTGGCAAACGCAGTAGTCTTTACAACAGCTTTTTACGGAAAACTACTGTCTTGGTATGGTTAGGGCAAGAAACAGTGGATTGTCGCCCCGCAGAACTAGTACGGGTACTGGTTTTCCCTGCGGAATATCCTTCGCCAAACTGATGAACTGAGGGACGCTTGTGACGTCCTGACTGTTGATCATCAGCAAAATATCTCCGGGACGTACTCCGGCATCAGCTGCAGGACCTTCCGCGACGTCTTTTATCAAAATTCCACGATCACCGATGTCCAATTCCTTGCGTTTGTCTGAGGGCAGTTCGGCAACGACCATATTGAGATTACCGGTCTTTTCGCCTTCAGCCCGGGCGGCGGGTCGATCCTCGACAAGCGCCTCGATCTTGACCTTAACTTCGCGGGCTTGCCCCTCTCTGAGGATCTGTATGGGTATTACCGTGCCGATCTGCGTTGATCCGACCAGCGGCGGTAGCTCACCCGAACGCTCGATCGGTGCCGTGCCATATTTAAGGATAATGTCGCCGGTTTTCAAATCCGCGCTCGCCGCAGGGCTGTCTGGCACTATTCGAGTAACCAATGCTCCTCGCGGCCGATCAAGCCCAAATGATTGGGCGAGATCCTGGGTGACGGGCTGAATCACAACGCCGAGCCAACCGCGGGTCACATAACCTTGAGTCTTGAGCTGGTCGGCTACTTGCATCGCGACGCGGATGGGGATAGCGAAAGATAAACCCATGTAGCCACCCGTGCGCGTGTAGATCTGAGCGTTAATGCCCACGACCTTACCGTTGGTGTTAAACAACGGTCCGCCTGAATTCCCCGGATTGACTGCCACATCAGTCTGAATGAATGGAACGTAGGTATCACTAGGTAAGTTACGTCCGAGCGCACTCACGATTCCCTGAGTTGCAGTGAGTTCTAGGCCGAATGGCGAACCAATCGCCAACACCCACTCTCCCACCTGTAGATCATCTGAATCCCCCAGCTCTACGCTGGGCAGGTCGGCTGCATCGATTTTGAGCAGTGCCACATCGCTGCGCTCGTCAGTTCCCACCACCTCGGCGGGCTTCTCTCGATGATCGTTCAGGCGTACCACGATTTCATCGGCATCTTTGATGACATGAGCGCTCGTCAAGATGTAGCCATCTGGCGAGATAATGAATCCCGATCCCAGGGATTGCATCTGTCGTTCCTCAGGCACGCCGGGAGTTTCTTCAAAAAAGCGCTTAAAGAACTCGCCAAATGGGCTGCCTTCGGGTAAGTCGGGGAAGAGATTCTCGGGGATTTCCGGTGTGCGACGTGCTTCGATGTTTTGCGTAGTACTGATGTTAACGACCGCCGGACTATTCTTTTTTACGAGATCCGTGAAGGTCGGAAACTCTGACGCCACAGCGCTCGGTAACTGAAGCACCCAAAACACAAGTCCGAAAACGAGCAACTTAGCCCGACTGTGATGCGTCATCCATAATCTCCTTAAATAATATGCGGCTATGTACGAGGCCTTCCCCTAAACGTTTGTGCTCGGTATGGCCCCGCCGCACGACGGATTCAAATCCTCGTGCACCCGCCTGTACACGGCCGCCTACCTCGGCGCCATCCTCAGGCGTCTGCCTTCAATTGCCAGTGCACCGTCGCACAGCACAGCCGGGTCTCACTCTATTAGCACTTCAGTAGACTGAGCGCGCCGTATTCTGGGAGTGTTTGCGCCGTGACCCAAACAGCTTCTTAGCATAACCGAGAACTAATGGCCTGTGCAGAGCCGCACAGGCACCTCTCGAATGCCGGCACAAGGCCGACGTATGGTGCCCTAGGAAACTGCGTTGCCGCAGTGAGTTCACTCGGCACCAAGTCAACTTCCGGAGCAATCGGCCCGCTATCAGCCGTTCCGCGCTATACCACTGCCTGTGCTGAGGTTGTTGGTCTTGACGGGTGCTGCGCCGCGAGGCGAGCGTCAGCTTCAACGCCGACACAGCAAATCTTGGCACAGGGCAAGAAGAGGCATCGGGCAACGCGACGCCCGATACGTCGTCTTTATGACAAAAACACTCCGGTGCTGCTTGCGGCATCAAAATCACCATCACTGCACCTACAGGAGCATGGTTTCCTGCGTTAACGACATTGTCAGATGGTTGACATACGCAGTCAATGAGATCGCGGTTATGCCGATGTACTTCTCATATTTCGTGGCATAGCGCTTGCTCCATTGCCGGATTGCCGTTGTGGGGACTCCTGCGCTGGTCACGCGTCAGGTTGATGACACTTCGGAGACCGGAATGAGAAATCGAGGTTACTTCGGGCGCCTGCCGTGGCTGGCACATATGCTCATAGGCTACCTCCTGGCAGTTCCTTCTTTCGCCGCCACTGCAGAGGTCATCAAGAGCGCCATCGACAATCGAGTTTATGAAGGTTTCGTTTTGGGCAACGGTCTGCGCGTACTCGTGGTATCCGATGCCGACACTGATAAGGCCGCCGCCGCCATGGATGTTGCCGTTGGGAGCGCCCATGATCCAGACCGGCGCGAAGGGCTCGCGCACTTACTTGAGCATATGCTATTTCTGGGCACACGGAAATATCCTCAGGCGGGCGAATATAAGCACTTTATTACAACACACGGCGGCTCAAGTAACGCCTATACCGCCTTCGAAAATACAAACTACTATTTCGATATTGATAGCCAACATTTGGCGGCTGCTCTGGACCGGTTTTCGCAGTTTTTTATGGAACCATTGTTTTCGACGGATTATGTTGCCCGTGAGAAGCAGGCTGTTCACGCTGAATATCGGTCCAAGCTGCAAAGCGATGGGTGGAGAATATTGGACGTCAAAAAGCAGGTGATCAATCCTGACCACCCCTTTGCAAGGTTTAGTATAGGCAGCCTTAAAACTCTTGCTGACAGCCCTACTCAAGGGCTAAAGGAAGAACTGATCAGGTTTTACCGAAACCACTATGCTGCTGATCGGATGACGCTAGTTGTTCTGGGGAGGGAAGCTATCCCTGTGTTACGGCACTGGGTAACAAAAAAGTTTTCTGCAATAGCAGCGCGTGCGCTACATCAGTCGACGATGGTGACGCGCCCGCCGCTTTTCAAGCCCGGCGACCTCCCAACGAAAGTCTACATCGGCTCGCTCGGTAGCCGCCGATCCCTGTCCTTAATTTTCCCAATACCCGCCGTTCGAGCGTACCTTCGCGAAAAACCGGTGAGTTATTTAGCAGCATTGATTGGAGACGAGGGAGAAGGAAGTCTACTCTGGGCTTTAAAACAAGCCGGTTGGGCGCATCAAGTCCAAGCCGGATTAGGGCTTGACCACGAGAGTCAAGCTACCTTTAACGTATCCATCCAGCTGACTGAAACCGGACAGTCCCATCTGGACCAGATCGTAGCGTTATTCTTTCAATATGTCGAACTTATTCAAGCTAATGGTATCGCAAGCTGGATTTTCACAGAAAACCAACGAATTGCCGATCTCAAATTCCGCTTTCAGGACAATCTAGAACCGATTGTCTGGGTGCGCCGCTTGGCTTTGAATCTGCAGCGTTACCCACTCGCGGATGTTCTTCATGGACCCTATACCATGCAGCATTATGACCCGGATCTGATCGCCCGCTATCTGCAGTTTTTGAAGCCAGCTAATCTGTTGGTAATAGTAATGTCTGACGCAGTGCAAACCGACGCTGTCTCACCATGGTTCCAAGCTAAGTATCGTACAGAAAGGCTCGGATCGGATGCAGTGCACAAATGGCGTGCAGAAAAATTAGCACCCAGCCTTTCACTTCCTTCACCCAATCCATTTTTACCCGACGATTTTTCCTTGAAGACTAGTTCGATCGCAGTTGATGCGCCACAACTACTGCAACAGCACGAGGGGTACGAACTCTGGTACCGTCAAGACAGCAGTTATCGAATACCCCGAGCAAATTTCTACCTAACGGTACGCTCACCACTGGCGAATGACAGTCCCACCCACGTCGCCTTGACAAAGCT
>JAGTVB010000313.1 GCA_018224385.1 Gammaproteobacteria bacterium | reverse complement strand
CTCCGTCAAGCGCGGTGAGCACCGCTTGATAGCGGTCGTGTTTGGCGGCGAGACGGCGAAATCCCGTGATCAGCATATGGTCGAGTTACTCGACCGCGCCTTTGCTCACATCAACACCGTTACCAACCTCGCCTCGCTGAATGCCCCGCCCAGTCGCGACGTCATTCAGGCGAGCGCCCAGAATAGCCTGGCGCAGCAGGACCAAGACACTGGCAAAGCCGGCGCATCGACGGGTCGCTAAGGTGCGCAGATCGGTGCCTGTTATCGCGATAACGAGGCCAAGCGTGCCGCCAATGGGTGATGCTATTATGACGATAGGCGTTCTTCTCGCTTGGCCAACTGCTGCTCGCGCGCTTCCTCAAATCGTAGGTTGACATGTACTCTTGAACGTCAAGTTCAGGCGCGGGACGTTATTTGCACCGGGTGCGATCGACATCGCCCCTGGCTGGTACGGCTGAACGCTGGCACTTGCGGAGCGGCGAGATCGCACCCTTGAGCGAGCTCCGTTCTTGCCCAACCGTCAGCGCGGTTTCGCGCGATAGGCTCAGAAGCCTCGTCACCAGGGAGTGGTCGAAGAAGCCTAGGGGGTGTGGGTGTCCGAGGGCTCTGGCCAGGCAGGCTCTGGGTACCTGCCTTTAAGGATCCCGCGGCGCGTCGGTTGACACCTCCAGCCCCGCCGGTGGTGGCGATCGTTTGTTGATTGAAAGCCGTATCTCAGGAACTTCGATACCGATGCACGGACAGCATGACGTTATTTCTCCGGTGATTTTCGGCTGGGATCCTATCTGGATCTCCGTCGTCCTCTTCATTGCCACGTACCTCGTCATCATATCGGAGCGACTCAATCGCGCGGTTGCCGCGTTGCTGGGCGCGGGTTTAATGATCGTAAGTGGCGTGCTCACTCAGGAGGCCGCGATACGCGGAATCGATTTTAATACCCTGGGGTTGCTCACGGGCATGATGGTGATCGTCGCCATCACCCGCCGCTGCGGCTTGTTTCAGTATGTGGCTATGTGGTCCGCCAAGCGGGTGAGAGCGCATCCCGGCGGGCTTCTTGTGATGCTCTCAGCGATCACCGCGCTGTTCTCGGCGCTGCTCGATAACGTGACTACGGTGCTGCTGATCGGACCGGTCACGCTCCTCATCACGGCGGAGCTGGAGGTCAATCCTTATCCGTTCCTTTTTGCCGAGATCTTTGCCTCCAATCTCGGAGGGACCGCAACGCTCATCGGCGATCCCCCCAACATTATGATCGGTTCGGCGGCGGGGCTGACCTTCAACGACTTTTTACTGAACCTCGCCCCCATCATTCCCCCGATCCTGCTTATTACCCTCATCATCATCTACGCGATTTGGCGTACCAGCTTACGGGCCGAAGAGGGCGCACGGCAGCGAATCATGGCCTTCGATGAGCGCAAAGCCATCACAGATGTCCGTTTGCTCAAACAGGCGCTCAGTGTCTTGAGTCTCGTATTGTTGAGCTTTCTGTTCGCCCATCCGTTGCATCTTGAGCCCGCGACCATCGCCATGTTCGGCGCCGCCGCGCTCCTCTTGCTCGACATCTACAGCCATGGAGCACAGCACCAATCGGAAACGGTGCAACGAACCCTGAGTGAGGTGGAATGGGTCACCATCTTCTTCTTTGTCGGGCTGTTCATTCTTGTGCAGGGACTTGAGCGAACCGGTGTCCTTGAGGTGCTTGCCCGAGCGGTTCTCTCCCTCACCGAGGGCGATCGGTCGACCACAGCCTTTGCCATCCTTTGGATCTCCGCCATCGCCTCCGCCGTGGTCGACAATATCCCCTTTGTCGCAACCATGATCCCGATCATTGAATCCATGGCCTCTACCTTCGGGGGGGACGCTCACCTCAACCCCCTGTGGTGGTCGCTCGCGCTGGGTGCTTGCCTTGGCGGCAACGGGTCGATCATCGGCGCCAGCGCCAATGTGATCGCGGCGGGCCTGGCCGAGCGCGCCGGTCACCCGATACCGTTCATGGGATTCTTGCGCATCGCTTTTCCGCTCATGCTGTTGAGTATCCTGTTGGCAAACATTTACCTGTACCTTCGCTATTTCGGTTAAGCAAGCACCATGGCCCAGAGGCCTTGAGGTTAGCCCAATGAAACTTGAGCATGTCATCATCGCAACGCCCGTTGCCCGCCCGGGCGCCACCGTGCGCGACGTCGTGCGTAGCTGTGTCGAGGCGGGCGTGCGGGCGATTCCCTACTGCGACGATCAAGGCCACGTCATCGGCCTGTGTTCTTTGAAAGAAATTAACCGCTTGGCGCTTTTGCCCGATTACATGGTCGAAGCTGCCAACGCCCTTGGGAATAATTTTCACGTCCTGGATGAGGCCGAGTCGCGCGTACGCGAGCTCTTCGATCAGCCGATGGCCCCGTTCGTGCGCGACACCTATGTGGCCATTCCCTCGACCGCGCCGCTGATGAAGGTGGTCGCCATCATCAGCAAGCATCGAACCGATTACGCCTTCGTCATCGACGATCGCCACTATCGAGGTTTGATTACCGTCTACAGCATCGCGAAACGCATGCTGGAGATCGGTGGCTAGCGGGGCAAGGCCACGGCGAACGCGTCCTCGTCTGACTGGGTATTGGCGTGCCGGTGTTCGCTCCGGCATTCCCATTGATGGCAGGCGCAGCGACTGGGACGACCATTCGTCCCGCTTATCCGTTAGGTCAGGAGTTAGGTCAGGACTTTCGATGAGGGGACAGTTTCCGATAAGTCAGAAACTGTCCGTTTTTTGATCTCGGTACTTCCCGCCCCCCGCCGAAAACCCGCGCCATCGATCACCACCTTACCGCAACGGTCCGTCTTTCGAGCATCCTAGGGGCTCTTGGTACGGAACGTTTCTGCTCAGGGCGTGAAGGCGGTGGGGTCCAGTCGGCCCCTTGGGTTTCCTCGGCGGTCAATCGGGCGCTGGATGAAGGATGGTAGCGAAGTTATTTAGTCTTTTTCTGTTGGTCTCGTTTCTCCGGATATTTTCCTTTCTCCCCCTGGTCCGGCGTCACGCCCATCGCCGGCGATTTCCGTTGGCTATTTTCCTTAATCGACTTTTGGTATTCCCCACTCTTAGCCTGCTTGTGTGAATCCATCGCTTGGGATCCTCTGTTGTTGATGACGCGCACTGTATCGGCGCCCTGGGTGGCGGCTGTAGGGCCTCCCACCGTCCCTACGTTTTGGGCGTTCGGGCAAGGCCAGGGGACGCGCTAACCACGAAGAGGGGCTCGGGTTCCCAACCGTGTCAAATGCTTTTACAGATCGCGCCGCGACGGTTGGGGCGGTCCAAGTCGCTGATGCGTGCGCGGTTAGCACCCAAGCCACCTGTAATCTAAGGGTGAACTCAGCGCAATTTCTGTCACGCGTCTCAACCCGACCGTGATCCACGACGATAGCGTTGGCAAAACGTTTTTCCATCGTTTCCAGACCTGCTGAGGACATCTAAACAACTTGTTGATATTGTTTAATTTTTTTTCTGGTATAGGGATTGCCGTACGTTTGCCAACCGCTTCACTTCAATTTTCAGAGTCCCCCGATGAACATCCTGGTGCGCGTTCGTTCTGTCCACGGGTCGCTCCGTCGGCGCCGCGTTGCGTTGCTTGCTCTTGCGTGTACGGGGCTTTCGAGCATTGCCCTATGGGAGCTGCAATCCTCGCACCTGCAAGCCACACTGCTCGCCGCCTTCGGCGACCGCTTAACCTTCCACGTCCAACCGGGCCCCAATGGGGCGATCCGTTACCCCGCGGCCGGCCCCCAGGACACCCGGTTGGGCTACAGTCGGCTGCCGCTCTTTCTGGAGCGCCTGCAAGCCGCCGCGTTTGACGTTGAGAGGCAGGCCCAGTGGGAACCGGCCCTCACGGCCATCGCGGACCGGGGCCTGTATGTGCCCTTCAAGGAAAAAACCCAAGCCGGCCTTCGCATCCTCGACCGTGCGCACCGAGTCCTGTTTCAAGCACATTTTCCCGATCGGGTATATGCGGATTTCGGCTCCATTCCCTCCCTGATCGTCGCCACGCTGCTCTATATCGAGAACCGAGAGCTTCTGGATCCGCGGTACCCTAAACGCAATCCCGCCGTCGAGTGGGCGCGCTTGTCCAAGGCCGCCTTGACTTATCCGCGGCGTCTCTTCGGGTCCGATGAGAGAAGTCCGGGCGCCAGCACGTTGGCCACCCAGCTCGAAAAGCTGCGTCACAGTCCGCAAGGCGTGACGCGTTCGGTCGAGGACAAGCTCCGGCAGATGGCCTCTGCGAGCCTGCGAGCCTACCTGGACGGGGAGAAAACACTTACCACTCGCCAGCAGCTCGTGGTCGACTACCTAAACGCCTTCCCGCTCGGCGCTGTTTCCGGTCAGGGTGAAGTGATCGGCCTTGCCGCGGGGCTCAAGGCTTGGTTTGGCGCGGACTTTGATGAAATCAACCGTCTCCTTGCTTCTCCCGAACCGGACGAATTAAGCGCCGAGATGCGTACAGCGCGCGCGTTGGCCTACAAACAAACGTTGAGCCTGCTGCTCGCCCTGCGCCGTCCGGTCGATTTGCTGGGCAAGAAACGCCCGGAACTCGTCGCCCAAACCGAGGCGTACTTGAGACTGCTCGCCCGTGACGGCGTGATCAGCGACGCCTTGCGCGATGAGGCGGCCAGACTCCGCCTCGAGTTCCGCCAGCCCCTAAGTGAACCACGAAGAATCACCGTTGCGCCGCGCAAGGCCGCCAACGTCGTGCGCTCCCGATTGGTCCCTCTCCTTGGGGTGGCCGATCTGTACACCCTGGATCGGCTCGATCTGACGGCCGAAAGCTCCATCGATAAAGGCGCCCAGGAAGCCGCCTCCGCGCAGTTGCAGGTCCTCGCCGACCCGACGGTGGTCGACAGGCTGGGGCTCAAGGCGTTTCGGCTCCTCGATCGCGGCGATCCGCGCCAGGTGATCTACAGTTTTTCGCTGTATGAGCGAGGAGAAGGCGTCAATTGGCTGCGTGTTCAGACCAACAACCTCGATCAACCCTTTGACATCAACGACGGCGTGAAGCTCGATTTGGGCTCGACCGCCAAGCTGCGCACCCTGGTCACCTATCTCGAAGTCATTGCGGAGATCTACCCGCGCTTTGCCGGACAGCCCGACCCGGTCTTACAACAGGCTAAGGCGCAGCCGGCCGATCGCCTCACGCGCTGGGTGCTCGAACAGCTCTTGTCCGAACCGACGCTGAGCCTCCAGGCACTGCTTGACAAAGCCATGCAACAGCGCTACTCGGCAAGCCCGGGGCAAGCGTTTTATACCGGTGGCGGGCGGCACTGGTTTCACAACTTCAACCGCGAAGACGACCATCGCGTGTTGTCGGTGGCTGAGGCTTTTCG
>JAGTVB010000312.1 GCA_018224385.1 Gammaproteobacteria bacterium | reverse complement strand
GGATCGCTCCAAGCTTCGGCGCGCCGTTGCCAGAGCGGGGATGTTGCGGGAACGGGGCTGATCGGTCAAGCGGCCGATCGGATTTATGACAATCGGGCCGGGCTCCATTGACCCTTGATTACTCCGGCGCTCGCTGGCCAAGCATGCGGACCAAAGCTTCGAGTTCGCTCCTGGGTAACGCCGAACGGACGGCCTCGATTGGGGCTATTTCAAGCGGATCGGAGAGCATGACGAAGCGGCTCCCGGCGACGTCATGCCGGCATTCCTGAGAAAGCTTTTCCAGCTCCGCACAGCAGTTTCCCTCCTGCGAAGCATCCTCCGGCGAAGCCTCAGGGGAATCCCCCAGCGGCGCCTCGGGAGAATCCTCCAGGGGAGTCTCGGGCGCATCCTCCAGAGGCTCACCGGAAGCAGGCGGGTTACAGGTGATGAGCATGCTTCTGGGAACCGATCGCCTACTGTAGTCCTCGTATCTTGTCAATACCTGGTAACCCTCTGCTGCACAAAGCTCTTCGGCTTTTTTCTCGCAGCTTTCCCAGGTGCTTCCCGGACAGGTGACCTCGTATCCCGCTCCACCGCCCGGCAAGCGCGTCTTCGAGGGGCCTGCACAGCCGACCAGAGCCACCGTCAGGCAGCAGAACATCAATCTAAACATGATTGTCTCCTAAATCCGGCCAACTTTACCGCCACTGAGCTCCGCTTATTGTCAATTGAGTCACGGACCCAGGGCCTTTTGCGGAAGGAACAGGATCTCCCTTAGAAGCGGCTTTCGACTCCGGCGCTCGGAACCTGTTTTGAACCGTTCCTTAGACTGCATCCCGGCTGTGTTCTGCGGTTTCTCTGCGCGCTTTATTTCGCTCCTTGGCCCGAACGCATAGAAATGTACCCGACTTAGGGTCGAGAACGAGTTGCCCGCCTCCTGCACCTGACGTAATGTCCCCTCGGGACATCTTGCGAACTTCGATTTGCCGCCGCCGCGAGCCTTGGCACTTCCTAGTTAATCCTGATTAACGTTGTGACACCTGGGTACGCGGTGGAGGAGGGCACCCAATGGACACCGTGCAGCAGGTACAACCTCAGAATTCACGTCTTTGGCTGGGTGCGTCGACCGACTTGAAACGGGTTGCGGTACTCATCCTCATCATGATGGTGGTTGCGGGCAGCGTTGGCGTTACCGCCCTCGGCACGCTCTATTACGCCGCCTTGAACGAGGAAGGCCTACGCTTGATGGAGACGGCTCGATGCGCCACGAGCATGATGGAGGCGATCGCTGACTTTAACCGGGTTCACAACAGAGACTATGCGCCTGGAGGCGCCAGAGGCGCCACCTTGGCGCAGCTTCAAGCCGCCCATAGACGCTTCCAATACCTGGCAAAACTCGCTGAGCTGATGGTCGCTGAGCGACAAGGGGATCATATCGTTTTTCTGGTGCACCAGCGCCACCAAAGGGAGGCCCGCCCCGCGCCGGTGCCCTGGAAGTCGCACTTGGCAGAACCCGCGCGTCGCGCCTTGGCGGGGCAGTCCGGAACGCTGATCGGGACCGACTACCGGGGGGGCGAGGTATTGGCGGCCTATGCGCCGGTGCCAACGCTGGGTCTCGGTGTCGTCACCAAGATCGACCTGTCGGCGATTCGCGCGCCGTTTTGGCGCGCTGGGGGCATTGCTGCTGGGATTGCGCTGCTGCTGGTCACGCTCGGCACCGTCGGCTTTGCGCGCATTACCCACCCGATGCTGCAGCGTCTGGCGGAAAGCGAGGCGCGTTTTCGGGGTATCAGCAGCGCCGCCCAGGATGCCATCATCGTGATGGCGAGCGACGGCCGGGTGGCGTTCTGGAACCGCGCCGCCGAGCGCCTCTTTGGTTATCGCAGCGAAGAGGCGTGGGGCCGAACCGTGACCGATCTCATCGTCCCGGCGCGCTATCGAGCTCGCCATGAAGCGGGACTCGAACGGTTCCGGCATGCCGGCGAGGGCGCGATGATCGGCCACACGACCGAGCTCGAGGCGCTCACCAAGGACGGCCGTGAGATCCCCATCGCGCTTTCGCTCGCGGCGATGCGGTTTGGGAGCGAGTGGCATGCCGTGGCCACGGTGCGGGACATCAGCGAGCGCAAGGACGCGGACCGGCAGGCGCAACAGCGCGAAGAGTTGCTCTCGCAAATCATCGAAAATATCCCCCATGCGGTGTTCTGGAAGGACCGGCAATCGGTCTACCTCGGCTGCAATCGGCGCTTTGCGGCCCACGCGGGCCTCGAGACGCCGGCAGCCGTGGTCGGTAAGAGCGACTATGAGCTCGCCTGGAGCACGTCCCAGACGGAGTTTTATCGTTCGGTTGATCGTGCGGTCATGGAAAGTGGCGCGGCGCGTTTTAACCTCGAGGAGCCCCAGCATCGGGCCGACGGCAGCGAGGCGATGCTGCTCACCAGCAAAGTGGCGTTGCGCGACGCCTCAGGGGAGGTGATCGGGCTGCTCGGAGTATATGCCGATATCACCGAGCGCGCCGAGGCCGAAGCGGCGTTGCGGGCAAAAACGGCAGAGCTCGAAGCCATTTACCAGGCGCTCCCGGATCTGCTGTTTCGGCTCGGTACTGATGGCACCATCCTCGATTATGCCCGGGGTCCGCAAGCGCCGGCGCTCTACCGGCCGCCGTCGGCGTTTTTCGGCAAACGGGTGCAGGAGATTCTGCCCGAAGCGCCGGCCCGGTCGTTTGCCAGCGCGTTTGCGGAAATTGCCGCGGGTGCGTCGTCAGTCACCCTCGAATACCGGCTCGCCATGGCCGACAGTGAACGCGACTTTGAGGCGCGGGTCGTGCCCTTGCGAACGGGTGAGCTGCTGGCGCTGGTGCGCGACGTCACCGAGCACCGGGCCTCGGTGCGAAG
>JAGTVB010000311.1 GCA_018224385.1 Gammaproteobacteria bacterium | reverse complement strand
CTCATAAGCGGCATAATCTGGTTGCTGATGACGGGTATCCTCTACCTGCACATCGGTACGGCGGACGGTATCGTGGATCGCCTCGGCACGTTGCTCCACGTCTTTATAAATGACGACTTCTTCGATTACCCGCGCTTGCTTACTCACCACAGGCTCTTCCGCCCTTTCGGTCACCTCAACCGTACCTTCCTTAAAGGCGCTGACTTCACCGGCTCCAACCGGACGGTCCACCGGTCGGCGCTCAACGTGGACATGCTCCTCACGCAGATTGACCCTTTCTTCAACCGGCGTTTCCACTACCCGGCTGTAAGCTCGTACTCTGCCGTGCTCCACCTCATGCTTGCCGACGACCAGCTTTTCCTCCGCCACCGGAAGCACCTTCTCTTCGCCAGCTTTGCCGATACTTCCAGCCTTGGCATAGCGCTTGCGCTCTGCGGCGGCCTCTTCTGAAGTAAACCGTTTCGCACTTGGCTGAAAACCGGTCCAGCCCGCCTTACGCCACTGCGCTGCCCGCTCAGTGGTATCGATCGGATCATACTTCCGCAGAACAGGATAAATTTCCTTGATTTTTGCCTCGTCGCTCTGGACGGCGACCAGAGTATGACCACGGCGCAATCCTTCGGCAAAGTGCTGGGCGTCAGTATCGGCAACACCTAACTTGACTAAGGCATTATGCACATCGCTGATATCTCTACCCGATCCCAACACGCGAGCCAAAAACGTTTCAGATCCGGTATCCTGGCTCGCATCGCCACCTGTACTTTCATAGGTTAATAAGCTCACATCCTCGCTTTGCAGCTTTTTAACGGACGTTAGCTCTTTCACAACCGATTTGCCAGTCGCTAAATTGTCATAAAGTGCCGCACTAATGTGGGACATCATATCTTTACTCCTCCTCGAGTGGGTTCGATGAACAAATAGTCGTTAATCTCACTTACAAAATTCATCTCCTGCTTCTTTGGACTTTGGATGTGAAAAGTGCTCCATTTGCACCTCTTCGCTGCGACGAACCACAGTCTGTGGCTGATGTATTGTGGTTTGGTGTCTGTGGATATGCAGTTCTTCCTTCAACAGTAGGCGCTTCTCCACGACCAGAACTTCCTCCAATACTGGCATAATCATCGTATCGTTCTCAAAACGCACAGCCACGGGCGCTTCAATAAACTGATTGATCGCCACTCGCTGAACATCCACTGTTTCTCGCAAGAGCGGCTCATCGATGATTTCCTCATGTTCACGAACTATTTTGGTAATTCGCACGCCCCCAGTCTCGACTTGGCGCTTCTCCACCTCCAACGTCTCTTGCATCACTGGGATAACATGCTCCTTACCGTTTTCCTCCGGTGCTTCAGTCAGCCTTGCCACTGGCAGAGGCAGCAGATAATGACCCTCGGCTTGCGGAATTAACTCCTCGGTCGATACCCATAGGTGCTGCCCATTGGAAAATTGCACCCGTACTTTGGAATCATCTTTTCCCTGCAGAGACAGCTCGGCCTCAAACTGGCCTTGTATGCCATCTGCACTGATTACGATTCCAGTTTGAGGAAAAGCGGCCATGCAAGTACCTTTTCTACTGTTTTGATACGATCCCTAGGCTCAGCATGTTGTTATCACTTCAGGCCACCAAGCCAGAAGCTGAGTCCTGAATCTACTCTAATAGTGTGATAACGCACTTATAGCTGTTCCGGCTTGCATAGATAACAACTTCACCGTATAGGCGGTGCCAACAATGAGGCAGAGGGTCATACTATTACCAACCCAAGTAGGAACCGCTATAAGGAAGAAACGTTAAATCACGGGCGTGAGGTCGAATGTGTCACGACGCCCCGATCATTTTTTCTACGTAACCCAGCTAAGCCCGCAAGGCCGATCAGTCCAAGCAAACCCAGCCAGCCCCAATTACCATCGTCGTCTTCCGTAACGACAGCCTCAGTTGTGCCCACTCTCTCGGGTGAAGTAGTCGTTTGGGCAAAAGCCGACATAGAGAACGGAGTAGCCATTAAGCTCAGAGCAATTACAGCAGCCTTAGCATGCTTGGATGTCTTAAAAGGATTCATGAGCTTCACCTCAATAGTAGATAGATAAGTAATGGATTAATGCAATATTGGACGCTCGATATTCAACAACCTGTTAGGCAAGCCTTATGCCACCGACAAGGCCATCGCGCTATGAGGTAGCCAGACGTGACTGGCGTAACAGCAGACGTAAGATAATCAATTGCTAGGGCGGCGCAGAGGTTCCGGCGCATGCTGTTGCAAGGTGGACCATTGGGGCCCCCACGTTAAGGATACGCGGCGTGTTCAGGCTAAGAAGCTGTTCTTAAAAACTGCTGCGTTTGCCATAGCTGCGTTGCGCGCTGGCTCGAAATCCTCATGTACTCCCTTGTACACTCCGGTTTACTTGCCCCATCCTTGGGGCCATTCCCTTACACATATTAGCTATGGAAAACCTCGATCCATGTAAGAACTACAAGGCAGCGTGTAATTTTTCTATTACTACTTTGTTCGAATGGCGAATCGAGGTAAATTGAGGGAATGTCAAAACAATTTCACCTCAATCAGCGCCTTCCGCAAGCCCCTCGAGCGCCGTTGCCAGCGATCGAGGACTTTTTTAGCGCCCTTTCATGTGCAGTTTCGCCAACGCAAGGGCACCGAGAACCTGGAACGCTACGTCACCGGGTTGCTCAACGAGTACCCGAACAAGAATTGCGAAACCCTGGCCAGCGTGGTTCCGGGAACGCATCCGCAGCGGCTGCACAATCTATTGACCGATTTGGCCTGGGATGAAGCGGATTTAAACCCAATACCGTTCAATGAAGCATAACGATGGCCTCGTCGAAGGCTTTGGTGGGTTGAGGATAGTTTTGATGCACGGGTCGTTTTTTGGCCATTTGCTCATTTTGCGTTTGATGACCCGCGGATTGATGCGGTTGCGCCGTGCGGGAAGCACCTCCTCGACGATCTCGCTGAGCAGCTGCTGATACCAGCGTCGGGGGTTTCGGGTACGGCACTCGGGCAGTCGGCAGCGCAGGATCTTGAGCGTTGCGGTGAACGACAGCCGCTGCGGGTCGAGCCCGCGGGTGGCCGCTGCTTCTTGCATCAACGTGCGCACCACGAAGTGCCCGAGCAACAGGCCGTATATCTCTTGCACGACACCGGCGCGTGTCTGGCTGCGCAACACCGGGCGTTCGCGTTGATGGGTCTTGGATTTAAACCGCCAGCGCGTCGAGCGCTTACTCGAGCTCAAAACCGAGGGCGACGCGGTGCTGCTCTTTGATGACACCGGCTTTGGGAAGAAAGGCTGCCACTCGGTCGGTGTCGCGCGGCAGTACTCGGGCACCTTCGGCAAAGTCAGCAACTGCCAAGTGACGGTCAACCTAAAAACGGCATTTGGAGATTGACTCGTTCGCTTAACTAACTGAAATTGCGACGCAAGGAGGCGGATATGAACGAGCTAGTGACTTACCCGCAGGGTGACGAGAAAAACCGAGCCTTAGCTTTGATTTGAGACCGTCGGAAAAGCACATGGTCGGGCGCGACTTGGGACGCCTGGCATGGCCACCTTCACCCTCTCTCTCAAGTACAAGGCCGCAGCTGCCACTTGACTACGGCATCGCCCCAACACACAGTGATCCCATAGTCAACCGAAAAAAACGTGATTATCGAGTGATACACCGTCCTCAGCGGCACGCCGGATGCCTCCCAAGTTGCGGAACACGGGCGTCAGCCCTGTGGTCAAAAGCACCGGGCTACAACAGACTTGCAGACTTGCACCAAGCCGACCGGCTTGAGCGAGGGGCAGGATGGACACGAGGGTACGCGCGTTCCTTGAGATCCCGCGCCAAGATCGAACGTACGAGCCGATCAGCCAGCGGGTTGGCCATTTCCACGAGTTTTTTATCCCGCTCAGTGAAGACAAGGTCCGCAGCCAAGCCGCACGTTGCATGGCGTGCGGCGTCCCCTATTGCCATACCGGTTGCCCGGTAAACAATATCATCCCAGATTGGAACGATTTGGTATCGGCCGGTGATTGGCGGCAGGCCTTGCAGGTGCTTCATTCCACCAATAACTTCCCCGAGTTTACGGGACGCCTTTGCCCAGCACCCTGCGAAACGGCGTGCACCCTGAATTTACAAGACAACCCGGTCACTATTAAGACGATTGAATGCGCCATCATTGACCGTGGCTGGGAAGAAGGCTGGGTTTATCCCGAGATACCGGCTCATCGCACGGGAAAGCGGGTCGCCGTCGTGGGGTCGGGGCCGGCGGGACTTGCCGCCGCGCAGCAGCTTTGCCGCGCAGGACACCATGTCGTGGTTTACGAAAGGCGCGATCGTATCGGAGGACTCCTGCGCTATGGCATCCCGGATTTCAAGATCGAGAAGCGGCATATCGATCGCCGCATAGCCCAGATGCAGGCCGAAGGGGCCGAGTTTTTGGCCAAGGTCGACGTAGGGGTATCCCTTCCTGCGCCTGAGCTCATCAAGAGTCATGATGCTGTGGTGTTGGCTTGCGGTACTCAGCAGCCGCGCGATCTGACTATTCCCGGGCGGCATCTAGATGGTATTCACTTCGCCATGGAGTACCTGATTCAGCAAAACAGGCAGCTCAGCGGCATGTATAGGCAGGGCGAGCGTCCGCTATCGGCACGGGACAAGCTGGTAATTGTCATCGGGGGCGGTGACACAGGCGCCGACTGCATCGGAACGGCCAATCGGCAAGGCGCCCGGTCCATCGTCCAATTAGACCATAACCGTCGTCCGCCGGATCGGGAAGACAAGGGGCTCACATGGCCCCACTGGCCATTGAAGCTTTATACCTCTTCATCCCACGAGGAAGGGTGCAGCCGGCAATGGGCGGTGGAGCCGAAACGCTTTTTGGGCGCGCACGGGCATGTCACGGCACTCCACTGCGTGCGCGTCAACCTCACAAAGCGCAGTGATGGGAGCCGCGTTGTGAACGAGCTGCCTGGCACTGGGTTTTCCATCCCCGCTGAGCTGGTACTGTTGTCCATGGGTTACGCTCATCCACAGCATCAGGGGCTTGTCAGTGCGTTACAGTTGGAACTGGACCGGCGCGGCAACGTCAAAACGAGCCCTCAGGATTATAAGGCGAGCGTGCCAAAAGTGTTCGCCTGCGGCGACATGCGCCGCGGCCAATCGCTGGTAGTGTGGGCGATTCGGGAGGGTCGAGAATGCGCTCGCGCCGTCGATGAAGCGCTGATGGGCGAAAGCGCGTTACCTTGATGAGATGGACCAAGTAGCCTGCTCGGCTGCCATACCCGGCACGAGCCGACCTGCGCCGGGCGCCTGAGCTGCTCTTGCTACCCGAGGTAACGCTTAGCCATTTCTAGAAAGTCCTCCTTCGGAAGGAATTCTTTGCGGGGATATTTCACCAACAGCACGACCCGATGCGGTCTGTTGATAACACTGGCTTCTAGCAGCCGGACCTCGTTGCCCTGCTGGTCGAACTCGTCGACCATGATATTCATTCGATTGAGCCGCACGGTGGTGGGTATAAGTTTCACGTAATTTTGCGGATGCTCGAGAATGGTTTTTACCCGTTCCAGGTAATCTTCAAGCGTTTTGAAGCGATCGAACATCTCACGGAGCTGTCGGTTGTTCTCGGCAAGCTTGGTTTCGATCGCCAGCAGCTTTTCGCCGCTGTTTGTTCCTGCCCCGAACACGGTTTCCGCCTCGTCCGACTTTCCCTGCAGCAGGCGATAGCGCACCTGCAGCATGGCCTGTTCCTTCTCCAGATTGGATTTGAGCGACTTCATGCAGGCAACGTGGCCCAGTGCATGAAGCACAATTTGCTCGAACGCGACTTTTCTCAGTGCAGTTCTCACGCTCGCTTCCGTTACACCCGGAAGCGCAACGACGTGATCGACAAAACCAACAGAGGTCTGCAGAACCTCTTTGTGGATGGCGTCACCTTGAAGCTGAGATCCGAAGCGTTTGATTTCACGTTTCGTCATCGTGAGCACGGCGAACACATCATCGGCTTCGGCATTTTCCGGGCTCTCAAAGAAAGCGCTCAGGGCTTGGCTGCGACTCACGGTGCGTTGCAGACTTTCAGTGCTGCTAAAGAAAGCATGGGCAGCGGGATCGCTATTCCAAGTCCGAGAACTGATTTCAAGCGATAGCGGGAGTCGATCAACCATCTCGCCCGCGTAATTCAGAGACTCCTCGACAGCCGTCCGAAGCTTTTTTTGATAGCCTTTGACAAGATGTAAACGGGGATCGATCCTTTCTACGACCTGCTCAATTGTATCAAGGATGGTGCGCTCCTCGGGCCGTAGCTTGGCTCTGGGGAGCCATCGACTGGCGAGCGATTGAATGAAAGCCATGACGTCAATCCTGTAGGGCGCTTTGGCCTGCCGGCGCTCGCGACATGGTGGCCCGGGTCATCGTTTCGTCAGCGGCGCCTTGCAACGGGCGAAATCGTACCGAGAATTTGCAGGCCCAAACGTAAAGAGTCCCAAAGGATGGCCATGGCCGCCATTTACGAGAACGGCTTGTTAATTTATTACTTTCCCCTCAGCAGTGCCTCCGGATGCCGTTCCAGATAGTCTGCCAGCAGCCGGATAGAACGACTCGCCGTGGTAAGCTCCTGAAGGAGCGCATTGAGCTGCTGCTGAAACGGCGAGTTCCGCTCGAGCCCCTGCTCAACGGTGGCCAGTGTGCTTCGCACCTGCTCGAGGGTTTTGCTGAGGGATGGCGTGATATCCCGATTCATGGTGTGCATCAGCGCTTGGCTTTCGCGGGTCACTTCTTTGAGGCTGCGGGCGGCTTCGCTGAATTGTTGAGAATTTACCAGCTGACTCGTCCCTTGGACGGTATCGCGAAGATTATCAGCAATTTCCTCAATCGGCAGCTTCTCGATGCGGTCCAGCATACCCGCCAGCTTGCCGGTGATCTCCTCCAGAGGTGTGGGAACGGTGGGCAGCTGTGCATAGCGGCCGCTGTGGAGGATTTTCGCGGGCGGCGCATCGGACAGGAAAACAAGATCGACCAACAGCTGACCGGTGAGGAGATTGGCTGTCTTGAGCTGGGCTCTCAGCCCCTTTTCCACGAGCTTCTCCAGTGTCTTGTTACCGTTTGCCGGCGGGCCACCCACCATGTCAATCCGGTCCGGCTCGACTTCGATCAGCACCGGCACGCGGAACTCGCCGTCCTGGGAATGGAACTCGAGCCGAATGTCCATAACCTGCCCTACCTTCATGCCACGGAGCTCCACCGGCGCGCCCGGCGCAAGTCCGCGCACTGAGCCGTCAAAGTAGAGAATATAATATTCCTTCTTGGTATAGGTCCGCTCCATGGTGGCTTGTTGATTAGGGTAGAGGCGGAAAATATCACCGTCCTCAGCTGGCTCACTTGCCTCCAGGCTGGTTGGGGTCTCGAATGCAACGCCGCCAATCATGAGACTGATAAATGACTCTGCTTTGATGTCAACGCCTGCGGTCGTGACCGATACGCCCAATCCGCCCGCATCCCAAAAGCGGGTATTTTTGCGTACGCGCTGATGATGTGGCGCGTCGACGAATATCTTGACGTTAACCTCTTGGCCCTCTTCGTCGAGATCGTAGCCCACGACCTGACCGACTCTGATTTGGTGGTAGTACACGGGCGAGCCAACGTCGAGCGATTGAAGCGTGGGGGTCCGCAGAATAAACTGACGACCCGGAGCCCCAGTGGTCACGATGGGCGGTTTTTTCAGGGCGATGAATTTTCTGCTGGCTTTTCCCTTCGGTACCGGATCGAGGGCAATGAACGCACCGGAGAACAGTGTTTCGAGGCCGTACACCTCACCGGCCGCTACCCTGGCGCGCACCACCCAAAATCGGGTGCTCTCCGTAAGGTAGGGCTCCGAGCCTTTCACGAGCTTGGCGGTCGCGATCACGTCGGACAGATCTTCACTCAGCTTGATGGTCTCCACCTGTCCCACTTCCACGTTCTTGTACTTTATTTTGGTCTGTCCGGCTTCCAAGCCTTCAGCGTTATCAAACGTGATGGTAATCGTGGGGCCTTGTGCCGAAATCGCCCTCAATGCCAGCCAGCCACCTATGAGGGCCGCCACCAGCGGGATCAGCCAAACCAACGAAACGCTGCGCCGGGTTTCAACGATGGGTTCTGGAAAAGTCTCGTCAATGGGCCAATTGGGGCCTGTCTCAGTCATCGCTATTGGCTAAAGCATCCCAAATCAAGCGCGGATCAAAGGCCCTTGCCGCGAACATGGTGAGCACCACCACCGCTGCAAAAAAGAGAGCGCCCGGTGCCGCCTCAACTTTGGCCACCGAACCGAGCTGCACCAGCGCCACGAGAATAGTGACCACATAGATGTCCACCATAGACCAGCGGCCGATGCCTTCGGTCACCCGGTAAAGACGGGCGCGATCCTTCGGTCGCCAGCGTGATCGCCGCTGTACCGAGACGAGCAAATAAGTCAGCACTACCAGCTTAAGCAACGGTACGAGAATGCTGGCGAAGAACACCACCAAGGCAATTGGCCACATACCGGATACGATGAGATAATTGACTCCGCTAAGGATCGTGTCCGAACGCTCGTATCCGAGAGAGGCGCTGTTCATGATGGGCAAGACGTTGGCCGGTACGTAAAGCAAATAGGCGGCCAATAGCAGAGCCCAGGTGCGGCCAATGCTGTGCGGCTTGCGCTGATGAAGCGCGGCCGCGCAGCGGGGGCAGATCAAGGCCGCTCCGCTTTGCGTTGAAATATTGCGGCAAAGCAGATGGCAGCTATCGCAGCTTATCATCGAGAGGCGCGCTGCCGTCAGCGGCCGAGGGTTCACGATCTAAGCCCAACCTTTTCCCACACCAGGTCGGAATCCAAGGAGGCCACCGAACCCGCCAGGGCGAGGATGAGTATTCCATAGGACCACAGCGCAATACCGGGCACAATAATGGCCATCTCGCCCAGCTTCACCACAGAGACCAGGATTCCGAGCATGAAAACCTCCATCATGGCCCAGGGTTGAAGCGCGTGTACAAGGCGAAAGACCTGCGGCAGCTTCCACGGGATCCGCTGCAACTTGAGTGGTAGCAGTACGTAAATTAGGCCCAATAGCTGCAGGAGAGGCGCCAAGATAATCGTGAGAAATACCAGCAGGGCCAGCACCCACATCCCCTGCGCATAAAGCGCCCTGATGCCGGTGATGAGGGTGGTTTGGGTGATTTGCCCTTGCATTTCAAATTCGAGAAAGGCAAAGCTATTGGCAACGGCGAATAAAATGAGCCCCGCGAGGGTGAACGCGAGCGTCTTATCGAGGCTGTCGCGCCTTCTTCGAAGAAGCACCGCGCCGCAGCGTCCGCACTTAGCCGCTCTGGCAGTCGATTTGAGGTCGATGCGATAAAGGAGGTCACATTCGTGACAGGCGCGCAGAGGAATTTCCGCCATGGTAACCGGTTGGCACGAGAGGCCACTGTGGCAAACTTAAACCGAGTGGCCGTTTCAAACACGTTGCGAGCGCCGGCAAAGCAACGCCGTCGTGGGATTTTGGAACAGCCCCTAGAGCAGCTTACCAAATGATAGCGTCACTTATGCCGATGCGGGAACCGAGTCGGCCGTGCAAAGCCGCTCGCGCCACCGGATTAGCCCGTGCGGCCGCATCTTTTGAGCGATGCGTGCCCCGCTTACCGAGCACATTTGAGCCTGTCATGGCAACGTTGCGCGGCGGTTTGATACAAAATAACCCGCAGCCCGTTGGCCGGGCTGCGCATCGGCGCTGCATAAGCCGCTTCTAAGGCGTAACGTTCAGGTATGGTCAATTTTGAGGTATTCGAGGATTCTGGGCGCAAGACCAAGGTTGTTTGCACGATTGGTCCTGCGACCGCTTCCGAAGCGCAGTTGCGCTTACTTATCGAGGCGGGAATGGATGTCGCGCGGCTCAACTTCGCCCACGGCAGCCACCGGGAGCACGGTGCCGTAATCGAGCGGATTCGTCGGATTTCTCTCGCCCTGGGGAGACCCACCGCCATTCTCCAGGACCTCGCAGGGCCGAAGGTGCGCATCGGCGCGTTTGCCAATGGTCCAATCGAACTCGAACCGGGCCGGCGATTCACGCTGACGGCTCGTGAAGTCGATGGGGATGAGCGGGAGGTTTCGGTATCTTATCCATTGGCGCAGGAGGTGAATCCCGGTGATACCCTGCTGCTGGCGGACGGTTCCATTCAGCTTGAAGTCAGCACGGTGACCGGCCAAGACGTGCACTGCGAGGTTGTGTACGGGGGACGTTTGAGCAGCCACAAAGGCGTCAATTGCCCCTCCGGGCTTTTTGGGATCCCCATCCTCCGGGACAAGGACAAGCAGGATTTACGGTTTGGTGTGGACCAAGGGGTGGATTACATGGCGTTGTCTTTCGTGCGCACCGCGGCGGATGTGCGAACCGCCAAACAGGAGCTCGGGGCGCATGCTGGGCGCATTCCCGTCATCGCTAAGATCGAAACGCAGGCGGCGTTGCAACATATCGATGAGATTTTGGCCGAGGCCGATGGGCTAATGATCGCCCGCGGCGATCTCAGCATCGAAACACCATTTACCGCGGTACCGATACTGCAAAAGCAGCTCGTTGCGTTGAGCAATCGGAGTGCAAAACCCGTGATTACGGCCACCCAGATGCTGTTCTCTATGGTCTCCTCACCCTCTCCGACCCGGGCTGAGGTGGCCGATGTGGCGAACGCTATTCTGGACGGCAGTGACGCCGTCATGCTTTCCGAGGAGACCGCCGTAGGCGCGTACCCGATCCAGGCCGTACGCACCATGATCGCCATCGCCCAAGATACGGAACGAGCGGGGATTCGGTTGGTGCATCGGGACGTGAATGAGGCGGGGGATGACGGGGAGGCGCCGACCGAGAAGGAAGCGCTTGCGCGGGCGGCCTGCCGCCTTGCCCGTAGCCTGCGGGTGGACGTGATCGGTATTGCCACGCTGACCGGCGAGAGCGCGCGGTTTGCCGCCAAGTATCGCCCATCGCAGCCGATACTCGCGGCAACTCCGGTGCTGGAGGTCTACCGCAGGCTTGCCCTGGTACACGGCGTAACTCCTTTGTTGCTTCCTGGAGAGGCGCAGACGACCCAGGCGATGATCAGCGCAGGCGCCGCCTTGGCGCTGCAGCGCGGGTGGCGAGGGAAGAAAGGTGTTTTCCTGGCCGGAAACTCCTTGTGGCTAGGGGTGCTTGACAATTCGTTCGCCTCGGGTGAAGTCATCATTGCAATCGACCGAAATGGTCGCGTCACAGCGGGTGAATAATGCGGCTGCACCACTGGACAGCGGCGTTGGGTGGTGCTGCTCCCCGCCGAGCTATCTCATGACATCTGGTCGCTGCGCGCCGTGCTCTTGGGTCCCTTGCTAGGGATTTTTTACCGCCTCTTAGCCCTCGGACGGCGCAACACGGCGGCTCCGCGGATGGCGACGAACAGGCACGAGCGTCTGCGTTTTTCGGGCAGGGTGCGAGCCGATGTGAGGGCAAAGCCAGCGGCTATTTCTTGCCTTTCAGCAGGGCCTCTAAATCAGCGAACGGCTTATAGCTAGCACGCGATTTTTGTTTGCCAGTCGACAGTATGCCGTCGCTACCCCCGCTTGCCGCATCGATATACCGCGCGTGCTCGTTGTCATGACAATACAAGCACAGCAGCTCCCAATTGCTGCCGTCTGGCGGATTGTTGTCATGGTTGTGGTCGCGGTGGTGGACCGTGAGCTCATGAAGATTTGCCCGGGTAAACTCGCGCTGGCATCGCCCGCAGATCCACGGGTACATCTTGAGCGCTTGTTCCCGGTAATCCTGCTCACGCTGTTCCCGGCTGCGCCGGGCCTTCGCGACGATCTGTTCCAGCCTTTCAGTGTTCGTCCGGCTCTTGTCCGATGGCAACTGTGTCATCTCCGTGAAAGTAACCTAAAGGTCCACCGTTGTGCATCTGTCCGGCGCCACGGGCGCCCCACACATCGAGTTTAGCTGCCAATGCGCTTTGAACCAATACCGTGCTTACCCCTATTCACCGGGCGTTACTCATACCTCTCTAAGAGCATGTTTTAAAACCTGCTGTGCTT
>JAGTVB010000310.1 GCA_018224385.1 Gammaproteobacteria bacterium | reverse complement strand
GCCTTCGACCAGGCTCTCCAGCCAGTGCAGCGCGCCGGCCGCAGGGATGGCCACCATGAGGCCAGCGGCCGTGGTCAGCAGTGCCTCCCAAATCCCGCCGGCGAGCATTGCAGGGTCGGCTTGCCCAACCCACCGCTTCGAGTTGCCGAAACGCCTCAATCATGCCCAGCACAGTGCCCAGCAGCCCCAGCAGCGGCGCAAGGGTGATTACAGACTCCAATCCTCGCAAGTAAGCATTGAGCGCGTGGAGCTCGCGTGCGGCGATACGCAGCACGTTCTCGCGCACCTTCGCTTCCGGGAGAGTGGCGCTCAGGAGGCCGCGCATGGCGGTCTCGAGCACACGGGCGGTCGGGTGCGGCGAGCGCGCCAGTCCGGCGAGCGCCTGACTGGCCTGTCCGCTTAGCCAGTGGGCAATGGCTTGGTCGAGAAAGACCCTCGCGCCGATCCCAATGCGTGCGAATTGATACAGCTTGACTAAAATGATGGCCAGGGCGACGATGGATAATCCGACCAGTACCACCATGATCGGGCCTCCGTCCTGGAGGTGATCAAGGTGGTGCGCCCAAGATGAGCCGCCGGACTGGGTAACGCCTCCGGGATGCACCGCCAAGGGATTGCTCGGCGGTGCGGACGACAAGAGCTCATTGGCCTGCGGGGTCGGACCCATCGCAAACCTTCCTCCGGTTGAGCACGGCGCATTAGTGACCGCCCCAGCGTTCGGCAATGGCCCGAGCGCAGAGGCGAGCTCGCGTCCTGTGGGAGATCGAAATGTCTCGGCGGGGTAAAATGATTGAATGGCTCTCCCGCACAGCGACGCACCCGTGCGCCACCACGGCGGGGGCAACCGCACCACCGAACGCCCCGCACGGTGGTAGGTGACGCGCTAGACGGTAGGTCTCCTGGCTTGCGGGTCAGCGCCTGTATCCTGCCTTCCCAGTCACCCAGTGGCACGTATTGGAGCAGGCTAACCGCTTACAGTTGCGGGGGCAGCCAGGGCTTTGTCCACGTTGCCCGGTGAACTCACCCTGTTCCCTTTTCATCCCCAGGCTGGGGAACCGTCAAGCCCCTAGGATACTGAAGCGCTGCAGGGCGAATCAAGCCTGGCACAACTCTTGGCGAGGGTTTGGGGGCCGTCGCTGGCTAGATACGGCGTGTTGTCGCGAATTTTTCGAAGGCGAAGTTGCTGGGCAGGGCGCAATGCCAAGGGAGCGGGTGGCACGCTAACTAAGTGATGCCCTTGGCTTGTCTAGGCTCCAGCCAGGAGCTCGGGACGCAGCACCCAGCTAATGGTAAACGTGCCCGAGGGATCGCCTTCGAGGCAAACGATGCTGCCGGGCCGAAAAGCCACTAGGGTCTGCTGCGGATCGCTCGTAACCAAGCGCGACACCAGCCGCGACATAAACGGCAGGTGACCGACCAGCACGGTATCCTGAGTGAAGCTTGCGATGCGCTCGGCGAACGCCTCAACGGGATCATTTGGCGCCATGCCGGAGATATCGTCAGAGACGCCGCTAGCCGTCACCGCCCTTGCCAAAATATCAGCCGTTTGTTGCGCACGGCGCTTTCCACTGTGTAGAACGCGCTCCACGCCGATGCCGGCCCGATGAAGCAACGCCGCCATTTTCTCAACATCATGCGCGCCCTGCTGGCTCAATGGCCTTTGTGGATCGATGTCTGTGCGGAGAGCCTCGCCGTGTTGAACTAGGAATAGCTTCATGATGATTGCCCTAGCTGACCGCCCCTCGCTGTTACTCGTCGTGCGGAACGCCGCCTGCACCACGAGCCACCGTCGCACAGGGTGGCTGTTGACTGGCAGCCGTGCCCATGGTCAAGCCGCGGCGAACGCCACAACCCGCTGATCGAAGGTTTTGCTTGGCGTTCGCGCGACAACCCAAGGTATGTTCACAACAAACCGTGCGTGGGCCGGCGTGATCGATCTGGCCGGTGCGTCCTATCGTCGATAGCGAAAGCTAAAGTTTACAATACCGTCGCCATGGCGCCCATAGCGATTGTAGTGGCCGGAGTGCGCCTGAGAATAAGCGTGGCCCCGGCGATGATGACGCTTTGAATGCGGCCGGTGGCCATAGTGATGGCCGTGGCGAGAGTTCCAGCCATGTCTGGAGTGAGGCTTGAAGTGTTGATCGCGCTGGTGACCAAAGTCTCGGGAGTAATGGCTCGCCCTGTGGCCATAGCCCTCGAAATCCCGCGCCTCCACCATGGCCGGTATGACCGTACCCACGGTAACAAGCATCGCTGCGCAAAGTGCTGGCATAAGGTGTTTAACGCTCATATGTAACCTCCTTTCCGAACCTTGAGGTATGGATGTTGCCTTCAGTTTCGGCACTAGCGTACGCGCCCGAACCTGAATGGCGCCTGAACCATGAGCGCAGTGTCCAAGGCAACAGCGTCACAGCCGACTGGGATAAACGGGCCAGCGCAATCGAGCGCGCCAGTGCTTGCCAAAGGCGGCGGTGACCGTCTTGAAGACCGCCGTGGCATGCGGTCGGCGCCCAATCGCTTCGTTCCGGTGCGCATCCTTCCTCGGCGCTAGCTCGTCGGCGCCGCGTCGCTGTGCTTGGCTAAGGAATTTTCTGAAAAGCCAAACAGCTCACCGAATCAGTGTGAGGGATGTCCTACTCGAGTCGGGTGGCTTTAGGTTCTAATAGACGCCGTTATTCGCGGGAGGTGCAGGATAGAACGACTGAGCCCCCAAGCGATGGGATGTTCTGTGGTCCCAACGTTGTGTGCTTATGTTGTTCGCTGGCGCAGCGAGTCTGCGATGCGGGATGAGCATGACTCCACCCTTGCATTACCGAAGGTGATGACATTTATTTTTTATTTTGGCGGGAGCAGTGCAACGATGAGTGCGACGGTTCGCAAAGCAGTTTTCCCCGTAGCCGGCTTGGGAACACGGTTTCTTCCGGCCACGAAGGCAAGCCCGAAAGAAATGTTGACCATTGTCGACAAGCCACTGATACAGTATGCAGTGGAAGAGGTCGTGGCCGCGGGCGTCACCGAATTGGTCTTCATTACCGGGCAGGCCAAACGGGCCATCGAGGATCATTTCGACAAAGCACGGGAACTCGAGGCGACCCTGGAAGCAAAGGGGAAATTAAAGCTATTGGCCGAGGTTCGAGATATTTTGCCGCGTCATGTCTCCTGCGTGTATATCCGTCAGCCAGAACCCTTGGGGCTTGGCCACGCAGTACTGTGCGCAAAACCAGTGGTCGGGGATGAGCCGTTTGTAGTGGTCCTCGCCGACGACCTCATAGACGGCTGGGAAAATGGATGCACCGCGCAAATGGTCGATGTCTACCAGCACCATCAGAGCAGTGTCTTGGCCGTGCAGGCAATTTTGCCGAGCGAGACGGATCAGTACGGTATCGTGGCGGTAGACAGCATGGAGAAGCGGCTCGGTGCGATCAAACGGATCGTCGAGAAACCGGCTCCGAGTCTAGCCCCGTCCAAGCTCGGTGTGGTTGGCCGGTATGTGCTCACACCCACCATCTTTGAGATTCTAGAACGTACCCAACGGGGGGCGGGTGGCGAGATACAGCTGACCGACGCGATTGCCCAGCTGCTCCAGCGTGAGCAGGTCTTTGCTTGGCAATTTGCCGGCCAGCGCTACGATTGCGGCAGCAAACTGGGGTATCTCAAGGCCAATGTCGCTTACGCCATGAAACATCAAGAGCTCAAGGATGAATTCAGTGCTTATTTGCAGCAGCTGGTCGGCGTTGCTCGCACAAGAAGCACGCTCAACCCCAACGTCATGATGGTGTAAACCGGGACGCAGCGGCGCCTGACTGGGGCTGAGGGGTGCCCCGACGACCGGTTGATTGACAAGGGGAGGATTGCCGAGGGTGGCGTTGTTTCCCCGAAGGGGGTGAAGTGGCTCTGGGCGAGAGTGGACTGGTGCCGGACTTAGTGATTGCTCTGTCTTGCGGACAACGAGCCCGAATGAATCGATAGCGCGATCGGCAACCAGCCCATTCGGGGGCAAGTCATCCCCATGTCTGCAGGTGGGCCTGCTGGCGAACCCTCGGCGGAAGTTAAGAAACGGGCGCCGCAAGGTCGATCAAGGTGCCCATCGGTTGGCTTGCCGAATTAGTACTTAGCGATCCAGAGCCGCAGTAGATCTTCTTCTATCGCTCGTGCTGTGCGGTTCCAGCGCTGCGCCGCGCGGATGTCAGTCGGCGTGTGACGGTCACGTCGGGCGTCGAAGTCTTCACGGCGCTGCATATCGTTTACAAAAATCGCGAACAACAGGGTTTGCCCGGACTCCGTATTGAGGTAGCCCGCTATCGCATTGGCATAACTGATACTCCCGGTTTTGGCCCAGATGCGAAATGCCGTGTCGGGCTCAATCATGCGGCGCCGCAGAGTGCCGGTCCATCCGGAAATAGGGAGAAGCGAAATATACCGCGTTTCTCCGCGCCAGCGGCGGTCCGCGTAGCTCAGCGCGGCTACTGTCTGCACCGGGGAAAGGCGATTCCTGGCGGTTAGCCCGGAACCGTTCCAATACTGAAAGTCCGCTTTCTGCAAAGCGGGGATTTGCCGCTGCAGCCAAGCCTTCATGGTCTCCGCCGCGGCTTCCAGCGATTGGGTCTTGCCCTTCACCTTTTTGGCTGCGGTTAGCATGATGAGCTCGGCGGTAAGATTGTTGCTGTATTCAAGGAGGCCTTTGCACAGCTCGAGCAGCGTTGGGCTTTCATGGAGCGCTAACAACTGAGCGTCTTGCGGCGTCGTGCCGCGTTCGGGTTCGGGAATGTCGATGCCGCTCATCCGGGCGAGCTTTGCGAACAGACTCGCGGTATACCGTCCTGCATCTCTCACGGGCAAGTATTGAGTACCGGATGTTGCCGCGTTTGGAGAGAAACGCCAAACGGTCTCGTCTTCACTCGGTTCGTAGGCAAATGTCGAAGTTCCAGGCGGGGGTTCATCGGCCAGCCCAATGCGGACCGAAGGTAGGCTTGGCGTCAGGAACGCTTCGACCATACCACTGGTGGACGGCCGCCAGTGGATAGCGAATCGGTTGAATTCAGTGGACAATGCGCTGATTCCGGAATTCCAGGTTCCGTCGGACTCGAACCCCTCGTCTAATTCCGGCGCCTGGAAGAGCTCACTTTCATCGTAGAAGAATTTCCCTCGGATGGCCGTCACCCCGCGAGATGCCAGGACCTGCACCATTCGCATGAGATCGGAGCTGCTAAGCTGGGGATCGCCAGTGCCCTTCAAATACACATCGCCGTGGAGTTCTCCCCGCGTCAGGCCGCCCCGGTATTTGACCTGTGTTTGAAAGCGGTATTGGTGGCCAAGGATTTCAAGTGCTGCAAGGGTGGTCAGGATCTTGGTTACCGAGGCAGGTATGAACGACTTGCCCGGATTCCTCTTGGCGCGCACCGCCTTGGTTTTGGGATCATAGAGGAAATAACCCACTTGGTCTTTCGTAAACGCGTAGCTTGCAAACACGTCGCCCTCATGTCTGTGGCGAATCGATGGCTGGTAGTCCTTGATCCCGGTAACCCCTGCCCATACCGAAGAAAATGCGAGTAGCCATGCGATGAAAGCCGCAGGGAGGATCCGTGACGGCCTGCCCCAATAGGGCGGATCTCGCTTTTGAACAGTGGCAAGCTGGCCCCGCAGGGACGTGCCCCAGGGATGGGGCGAGTTATTCCCCTCCACTTCCATAGACACTCGCTTTCTTGCCTCTGCGCGCCTTGGTGTGCCGGCGCTCGCGATATTGCGACCAGGGCTGGTTATCACTTCCGGCCCTGGGGTGATTCCACCTCGATGGTAAACACGGGGGGATCCATGATGTGCTTTTTGACGGCGCACAGATCGATGGCGCGAAGGATGGATTCCTTGTGCTGCTCGGGAAACCCGTTTGGCAGCGTAAGGACCAACGTCATTTCACGGTAACGCTTTAGAGTGGGGTCGAAATCACAAGTCATTTTCAGGTCTAGGCCCTCCGTCGACACGTGGCGGGTTTGACAGAACTGCCACGCGTAGATCCCGGCGCAGGTCGCAATGGAGGCAAGAAAGAGCTGGAAAGGCTCGGGCGCGGATCCGTCGCCCCCCTGTCTTATCGATTGGTCGGTTCGGATGTGCATGTCGTCGATGTGTGCATCAATCCGTTTGCCGCCGGGAAAGCTCACCTGGATGACTTTAGTCATGCGGATTCTCCGTGTGCCAACAGGAACATGGGTTAACCTCTGCTGTTGAGTTGAATGGTAGCGCTGCAAAGCGCAAGGGCAAGCGTGTGTCCGCCGGCCGAGACGATCGGATCGCGGTAGTCCATCTCCGTGCGCAACGCATGGACAAACAGTGTCACGCTCCATTGGCCACATGGGCGCTGGGCGCTCGCGACGAAAACATGCTCGGGGAGCAGCGCCCGCGCGGCTTCGGCAGTTTCCGTTACCTGCGGCAGTGGTCCCATGTGGATGGCGCCACTGGGGGTGTGCCAGAGCCCGTTTCCCGGACAGCCAAAGGGCTCCCAGTGCCAGCCGATGGCCTGCAGTACCGCCGCAGAAAGCGCAGCATTGCCCGCCTGGCTTGCCTGCAACCGGGTGATAAGCTCAGTGGGTGTCGGTTGTGTTGCTAGCTGGAAGTCCATGGCCGTTATTCCCGTTTACTCTGATGGGCGTGCGCCTCGCTGGCCAACGCCTTAATGCGGCGAGGCGGTCCCCCGGCACGGTCGCTCTGGGATTCGGCGTGTAGCAAGCTCGCCGCCGCTGAGCTGGGCGAAGCGTTTGGCGACGCTCTGGCGCTTCGGCGCGTTCCATACCTTTGAGAGTATCGAGTTGTACGGCAATGCGGTTGAAGGTGCGCAAGAGGCGCTCTTCCAATAGGAAACGCGTTGGGGTGGGGGCCCCTTCGTCGACGAAGGCGCGCGGCGTTAGCGTCGGAGCAGTAACGGATGCGCGACGCCGCTCATGCGCATGAGACTCGTCTGCTGTGCCTGCACAGTCTCTTGATATTGAATGATGGTTTTGGGGTGGCCTGGCGGACCATGCACCCCCTCATAGCGCACGAATAAGCCGTCCGGAACCCGGAACCAATAATCGGCATGCCAAAGTTTGGAGAGAAAACCGTCGGGGCGAATTCTTACCCGCTGGGCCTGCAGCATCGTTCCATTTACCGCCACCCTTTCGGTTCCTTCCCAGCTCGCCTGCATTTTTGTCAGCTTTAAGTTGTCTGGGCGTATGGTCCAAAATACCAGCGGTGTCTCATTCGGCTCGACGAGTCTCGGCAATGCGTAGGCCAAGGTCTGGTACCATGGCACCGAATCGATTTCGTGACGGGCATGAAACGTCTCGCCGCGAAATTTCCCCTGCACCTCGATGATGTCTCCGGATCGCGAAGCGACAATATCGCTATCCACTCCGCGGTAGGTCCACTGAAACGTAGTGCCGACACTGTCGCAGTGGTTAATGTAAAGCTCGTCTTGGTCTCGCACCGTCACCGTGACACTGTTCGCCTCTTCCAGTGTCCAGGAGAAGTGGGTGGTTTCGTCGCCGGTGGTCTCGGTGTAGGTGCGCTCCTCCGCAGCGAGCTTCACGGAACATAGCATCGGTGCGCATAACACGACCAGCCATCCCCAGCGCCGAGCCCTATGCTTCCATGACGGTATGCGGTACATGTAATCGCCTGTAACCTGTGTCCAATAGGCAGCGGCCAGAAACCGCATCAGCGCCCTGTGATCGTTGCTGCACGCCGGCTTAGGCATGCACATCATGCGGCTTGCCGGCGCCTAGGCTCTTGCGGCGATCGCGCTCCGCTTCCAGCCGCAGCCCCGCCCAGCACTGCCGTAGTCTTTCTTTGCGGTTGAAATTCTAGCTCATTACGAGGCTTTTCATCCCTGTCAATGGCCCGTGGTCCGCACTTGGATCCACATGAACTCCGGCCATGGTCATCGTTTCGCCAGCGTCACCATTCAGAGGTTAAAACCGCACCCAAAATCTGTAAGCAGCCAGGCGACTGGCTGCCACCGGACGAAACAATAATTATGATCTGAATTTTAAAGTTGGCCCGTCTCTGGAGCTTAAACGTTATTTTACGCTGTTTCCAGCGTGCGGGCTTGGTCGGTGCTGTTTTTCTGTTGCGCTTCCCAACGTGTCAACCGATCGAGAAACCGGCTTCCGCTCGCTGGCAGTTTCATGAGTCGTGCGTACTTGCGCGTTACCTCGATAGCTTCTGAGATGGCATGGTTGAGGGCGTTTTCACTGAGCGTAAACAAGGTGCTCATTCGTTGCGCTAGCTTGCTCAGCTCTTCCGCCACTCGTTCGGGTGCAATGGATTCGTGCACACGCGCCACCGCATTGGCGAAGGCGGCGTAGCGCTGCAACCATTCGATAGGCGTGTCGGGCATCGAGACAAACCCAGGAGCAAGTGGGCGCATCGCATTGCCGATGCTGTCCGGAAACTGCCATGCCTTCGCGATCTCCATACCCACCTCGTGATAGGGGACGCCGAGCACACGCCGGGATGCCGATATCTCGTCCAGCTGATCGCGGTCCGTCAGCTCCGCAATGGCGGCATACTCGTCTTCGAAATAGTGAATCACCAGGGTTCGGCCAAGGTTATGAAAGAGTGAGCCGACGAACACGCTCTCGCGGTCCTCGAACGCCGTCACAAGAGTCAGCTGCTTAGCGAGGATGCCACTGAAGAAAGAACTCAGTAGCGCATCCTGAAGTGCCGGGTTGTGGTCCCCAAGGTGGCTCTCCAACATCGCACTGGTGATGCACATCCTGACTTGTTGCAGCCCCAACAGCACGATCGCCCGACTGACGCTGGTGACATCGCGCTGCCCGAAATAGGCTGAGTTCGCCGTCGTCAGTACCCGCTGGGTGAGCACGATATCCTTGGCGATGATATTTGAGAGCTGGCGTGCCGAGACGTGTGAGTGCTTTGCCGTCAGACGCTGCACATCGGCAAGGCGCTGCGATAATACCGAAAAGCTTTTCTTGTACGTCATGCGCCGCAGAAGGAACGCGACGCTTGCGTGAACGTTCTCTGTTGATGCGGCAGTGGGGCGATCCCGACGGGGCACCCGGTAGACATCCAGGTCCTCCTTCATGGCGCGAGCATGCTCGTATCGCAACGCGCGATCGACGTGAAGGGCTTTGCAGATGACCCTGGCAATCAGCGGATCCATATCCGGTTGGCGCCGGATCAGTGCCTCGAAATCGCCGCGTAACAACTGGCCCATGACAGCCGATAGTTGATCGCCTTTGATCAACGGCCTGCCGGCGAGCATTTCAAAGAAAATGGCACCGAGCGCAAAAACGTCTGAGGTGGTGTCACCGGTGTTTCCGTGCAGGCGTTCCGGTGCCATATAGCGCAATGTGCCGCGTACGACACCGTCCTGCTGGGACAAATTTGGGGAAGAAAGACCGAAATCCATGACCTTGGGGATCTGACCCTTGGTCACGAGGATATTTGCAGGGCTCAAGTCTCGATGCACGATGCCGGCTTCGTGAGCGACGGCGACGCCGCTCAGGATCTGACTCATGAGAATGACCGCCGTGGGGCCAGGAAGCGCGCCAGTTCTGGCCATCAGGCTGGCGAGGGATTCGCCATCGACGTACTCGAACACCAGATAGGGCAGTCCATGGTGCTCGCCCACTTCGTGCAGCGTCACGACATTCGGATGCTGCAACTGGCTCGTGATCCGCGCTTCGGCGATCAGCTGCTCAGCGTCGGTCATCATTACAGCGCTCGGTCGGAGCACCTTGATTGCGACCCGGCGACCGAGCCCGGGATCGGTCCCGAGTAGCACAAAGCCTTGGGAGCCAGAGCCCACCAAATCGTCTACGCGGAAGCGGCCGATGCGTTTGGGGAGGATTTTTCCAGAAGCCGCGGTCATGACAGTACTCTTGCTAAAGAGGCGATGCGACACGGCCGTCAATCGGCATCTGCGGAAAAAGCTTTACGCCCGGTCGCAGATACCCGTTAGCGCGGCGGCCAGGGCGATCTCTGCAGGCCGCTCCGGTCATTCGCCAAGAAACGGGCGCCCCGTCTCCCGGCGGCCGATGATGGCGCAATATCTGAAGGGACGGAGTTCTTACCGTCTGCAAAGGGAGTTTCCGGAGCTGCGAAAGCGCTATTGGGGGCAGCATCTGTGGAGTAAGGGATTTCTGTGGCCACGGTAGGAGCGGTTACGGGGAAACAGGTTCAAGACTCTATCGAGAATCAAACGGATGAGAAGGGCACGTTCGAGGTATGGGACGAGACAAGGGAAAAGTAATGGGCGTAACCGGTCTTTCCGAGCCCTGAGTAAAGAGATACCCAGTCGGGAAAGCTCAGCGATGGGTATGATAGACCCCCTATGCGGAGGATATGATGTGAAGTTGAACAAACCTCCTATCCAAGCAGAAGGAGCCTATCGCGACCAGCCTAGTGCTCCTACCTGATTCGTGAACCGCGAAGATGGTCCTCAGCTACCGTTTCAACCGACACGCGGCGGGTGGCGGTAACCAGCGCCTTGCGTCGAAGAGCGGCCCGACTACCCTCAATTCCACGAATGTTAGGAGCGCTATAGCGAAAGTCGGGCTAACCTTCATGGGCGAACTTTGGGATAATTCAAGACCCCGCGCGCCTGAGCGTCCCGCCGTGGGCACCGGCGCTCCTTGACGTTCCAATATCCCTCAGCTCATGACGGAGCCCAGCTTATGCCAATGGTAGAGACGCCAGACGGACACCGCTTCCCGTGGTACGTGCGATTGTTTTTCTGGAATCAGAAACGCCGCTACGGTGCGATTTTAGAATCTGCCCGCCTTTGGGGCCGAATTCCCAAGGTATTCGTGCCCCTCGCCTTACTCTATGGCTCCCTGGACCGGCGCCGTTCACCCTTGGAGCCGGCACTGCGGTCCTTGGTGACAGTACGCGTCTCTCAGATCAACTGGTGCGCCTTCTGCGTCGATCTGAACTCCGCGACGCTGCTAAGGCGCGGTGTCGATTGGCAGAAAGTAGCCGCGCTCCAAGACTTCGCCTCGAGCGATCTATTCTCGGCACGGGAGAAGGCGGCGTTAGCGTATGCTGAAGCGGTGACTTATTCCGATCGACAGCCCACCGGGGAACACTTTGAGCATCTTCGCCGCCACTTCGAGGAGAATGCTATCGTCGAATTAACGGCGCTGGTGGCGTTCCAGAACCTCTCCAGTAAGTTTAATGCCGCATTGGGGGTTGAGGCTCAGGGCTTTTGTTTTC
>JAGTVB010000309.1 GCA_018224385.1 Gammaproteobacteria bacterium | reverse complement strand
ATAAGCAACATTCGATAATAACGCGATGGTAGCGGCATTCAATACCCTACTTATTGCTGGCTGCTGTTAGGCCGCGCGATGGAAGAACTCCTGGAGTTGGTGTTGGCGGGGTTAGCCCGAGCAGAGTTAAAGCACTCGATAAGGCGCTGCGTGCTCGACTTCACGCCATTCGCCCTCTAAGGATTTTCTAAAAATAGAGCTAGCTATCCACATGGTAAAACCAACGCTTTATTACACCCATCGCTTTTGCCTTCAGGACCAACTGGCATTCGGTCAGTTTTCTTGATACACCGGAAAAAGGCTTCGTTGAATATGCAGCTGCCAAGGCAACGGTGAGGCTCTGTGTCGTTATCTGGAGCGTGAGTGGCGCGGGTCTGCCTGTGCGCATCGTCCGGTTACCGCGCGTGCGAACCGATCAAACTCAATCTGTCTTCGCACTCACAGCCATTGATCTGGCTGAGCCGGCCGACGTTATGCGGTCGCTACTCTTGGAGAACATAAGACCTAACAATCTGTAATTGGGACTTGCAACCAAGAACACGATAGCTTGGTGTATTCAATAGAGAAGGAATGTGCTGCGCCCCGGCCTTGGCTCAATATCGTTGTCTTATGAAAGGTAGGGTGGTGAAAAGACGCGCAGTCGGTTTAATTTATTCACGAACCCTGAGATGATCCAGTGCTCGTTGCATCATGCCCTCTATGCGCTGACCACAAGCAGCAACGTAAGCCTCGTCCAAAGCCGCTTCGGTTCCCCATGGCGAGAATACGACAGGCTCCAGGATCTCAATGCGTATTCTGACCGGCGGAGGAAAATGGGGTGGGAGTGGCCCCAAGGTAAGGCCCCAAGGCATACTCAGCGTTAGCGGCCAGCGCGTAATGCGCAAGCTCCTGTCGGTGCCGAGCAAGCTCGCCAGCCAGGGAAGATCATCAACAACCAATAGAGTCCCATGAGGGCCCGTTGCTACCACGGGCACGATAGGCACCTTAGAGCGTAACGCAAGGCGAATATAGCCGCGACGATTACCGAACTTAATGCGATTTCGCTCACGAAATGGTCGGAAAGTCTCGATATCTCCGCCGGGATACACAAGAACCTTCTGGCCGAGATCCAGTAAGCTCTGAGCATGCGTCACTCTGGCACGCACTGCCCCCAGAGGAACCAATATCTGGTTCAATATCGGCAGCTCCACAGCCAAGTCGTGCGCGAGGCCAAACGGAACATCTTCAATTCCTCGACTACGAAACACGGCTGACGCAAAAATGAACGTATCCACGGGGAGTAGACCGCCGCTGTGATTCCCGACATACAGCCCTGGTCCCCTGGGAATCCGTTCAAGCCCGGATACTTCTGCGCGGTGGTAGGGAATGACCACTCGCTCGACCACGCTGGCGAGCCACTCGATGCGTCTGGCATCGCGCTGATCGAGGCGGTCGGGATCGTAAACCGGTATACCGCTTTGCATCAGCGCGAGGGATAAGGTCTCGAGACCAGGCCCTTGCCAGCCGTATTCATAAGGCCTGTCGTGGCTAAAGCGCGCCAAGATTAAGCGACCCCTCCGCGTCTATTTCTATAAAGATCACTTAAGCGACCACTCAAAGCCATCAGCGGAAAGCCATTCTGGAACCCACTTTCCGGTAAACTGCTGAGCACGGGACTGCTATAACGGTTATGCCATATAAGCCTTGGGAAGACATGCAAAGAGTCTTGAGGCTGCCACTACTGGAGATTTCTGGCTAGTCGCTGGCATAGCGTTTGACGCGCGAAGTCGCGGGATATATCTCCAGTTGCCGATTCACCCGCTCGCGCAGTTCCTTGCCCGCTCTAAATGCAGGGATGTACCGCGCCGGGATACTCACCCGTGCTCCTGTTCTGGGATTACGCCCGAAACGGGATGGCCGGTAGCGAAGATTGAAGCTACCGAAGCCGCGGATCTCGATGCGTTGTCCCGTGCTCAGTGCTTGAGCCAGTATCTCCACCAGCGTTTTTACGGCAAGACCTACATCCGCAGGGTTGACCCCGCGGTGCTTTGCAATGAGCTGCTCGATAAGCTCCGATTGGTTCATGTCCTATTCCCTTTGCAAAGATCGACGGAAATGACGCCTGTGCGGGACGTCTGTTCCCTTTCCACACTAGAACCGGCGTCTATCGGCGAGTACCCGAAGAATCTGGGGCCGTTCGGAAACGCTCACGTACGATGTGCGCGATTCGCACAGCCCCCTGTCGCGGATCCTATTCAGAAATAGCGGCCTGTGGCGTGGTTCATTCAAGGATCCCTAAGTACCTTCCCGCCAAGATGCAAGGTAAGCTTGCTGTTCGAACGTGAGCTGATCGATGTGTATGCCCAGCGAGTTCAGCTTCATGCGAGCAATTTCCTGGTCAATCGCTTTCGGAACCGCGTGCACGGCGGGCTCCAATTGCTCGTGGTTATCGCGAATATAGACCGCTACCAGCGTTTGATTAGCAAAGCTCATGTCCATTACCGCGGCGGGATGGCCTTCTGCGGCGGCGAGATTCACCAAGCGCCCCTGCGCTAATAATCTGATCCTCCGGCCGTCTTTTAAGTAGTACTCCTCTACTGAATCCCTGGGCTGCTGTTTGCGATCGGCCATTGCTTCAAGCGCCGGAATATTAATCTCAACATCAAAGTGGCCGGTGTTGGCAATAACGCATCCGTCCTT
>JAGTVB010000308.1 GCA_018224385.1 Gammaproteobacteria bacterium | reverse complement strand
ATGCATCAGAGGCGGCGATAAAGCGATTCGCGGCCCCTTCTTCTGCGGCTTGTGCGCGCGCCAGTTCGCCCTCGACCTGCGCCACGTCGTACGCGGTGGCCTGGCGCGCTTCGAGCAAGCGTTGGGTGGCGCTGAGCTGTTCGGTTAGTAACTTGCGGTTTTCGATTTGGATAGCCAGGCGTTCCAATGCCTCTAGCAGGTCAAGATAGGCCAGGTTTGAGGCCAACAAGGTGTCGTTGATGGTGGACTGGAGCACCCAGAAGGCCAGCTCGCGGTCGTTATCCGCCAGCTTCAGCTGCGTGTCGAACGGCGCGTAGGGGCCAAAATCTTTCGCCCCCGGAAGCGGTACCTCAAGGTTAAAGAGCAGGCTCGATGACCAGGAGGCGCCGTAGGAGTTGCCCCGTAGATCGTAGAAGACGTCCTGATCTGCGGTAACCATGCTCACGTTGTAGCGCGCCCCCCAGGGAAGCTGCTGATCCAAGGCGACGGTGTATTCGAAGCGGTCGCTCGGGCCATTGGGATCCTCGCGGCTGGCGAAGATCGTTTCCTCTTGGCGGGTACGTTGGGTGCGGACCTCGGTGTAAACAATGCGGTCGATGCCAGTGAGCGCTCGGACCTCCGGTGAGAGCAGAATTACGCCCCGTTGCGCGTCGGGATCGTTCGGATCATTCAGCGCATCTTGTCCCTGCGGCCCCGGATCGGCCGATATTCGGGGCAGGAAAACCTGCGCCTCGACGGTGCCTGGCACGGTTCGTTCAAAGGTCTCAGTTCGTTGATAGCCGAAGCTCAAGGTAAGCACGGGATCAAATACCGCAGCGGCCTCCTGGAGCGCGTCGCGAACGCGACGCGCTTCGTCGCGGGCGATTGAGATGGTGAGATTTTGCTTGAGGGTCGACAGCGCCAACGCCTGCGGTGAAAGGAGCTCAAGGGTGCGTGCCTCCAGCCGTTTCCAGGTGCCGATTTTTTGCTCCTCGGCAAACGCTCTTTCGATGATGGCCTGCAGTTCTTGTTCTTGCTCCATACCCTGGGGCACCCCTAGATCTTTGAGCATGATGCCCGAAGCCTCGCCGGAGGGTGCCGTGTCCGGGCCTTGCGCCTGACTGGGGCGCGCGATGCCGCTGCCGATCACCGCTAGGCAGAGCAGGACGGCCGCTATGTTCCGGCGATGCCTGGGGCTAAGCCCGTAACCGAGCGACTTGGTCATGGACGCAACCTCATGATTGGCGCCGGCGGGAAACGCACCAGGTGGCCGTTGCATGCCTTTCATCTGTGATGCCTGATCATTGTTTTGCTAAAATCCCGGCCGAACCGAAATACTGCAGCACGCCATTGGCGTTGAGAAGGCTGATGCGATATCGTTCCAGCGGGTTTTGAGCCAGGCGTTCGGCGTACCGATGACCGAGAACGCCGATGGCGGCGAGCACCTGAGCTTCGGCCTGCTTGCGTTCGGCGAGCGCCTCAATATGCTGCAGTTGCGCGTTGAGCAATTGAACGCTTTGTGCGACAACTTCGACTTCGCGCACGCTACGCGCCTGTTCTTCCGATACGGCTTTCTCGTAGGCCAGCGAAGCGAGCCGGACGTTGCGCGTGGTAATGCCGACCCGTTCTGCGGCGCTGGCGAGTTCAACGAGGGCGTCGCGTAGCTGACGACCGAGTCGGTTCTCCGTCTCTTGTAGCAGGAACTGCTGTCGTTTGCGTTGCGCCTGAGCTTGGAGCAATGCGGCCTTGACGGCCCGGTTCCCCCACGGATAGAGATAGTCGACGCTATAGGTCTGGGTAATGACATCGGGATCAGCCACGTTACCGAGGGACTCAGCGACACCCTCATAGCCAAATACGCTGTTGCTCTGACTGAATTCGGCGTCTGCCAAGACATTGATGTCCGGGCGCTTGCGCACGGCGCTGGTGGCCTCATCGAGGCGCGCTTGCTGGACATCCACGGTGGCGGCGAGTCGCGCCGGGTTGCTCACGATGGTTTTTTCGCCCGGCTCGATGAACACGCGCTGGATGACGTCCTGGTAGCCCTTCGGTAGCAGCACATCGGTGGCAGGCAGATCGAGAAGCCGCACCAGGGCGTCGGAGGCGAGCACATAATTGTTCCAGGCACGTTCTTCTTCGCCTCGTACGCGGGCAAGCTCATCTTGCACCTGTGCCAAGTCATAGTTGGTCGCCTCACGCAGCTCAAAACGTCGTTCGGCCACATCCAGGCGGCGCTCCACGAGTGCACGATTCTCAATGGTGGCGTTCAGGCTCAAGAGGGCGCGAATCAAATCCCAATAGGCGAGGTCAACCTCCAGCAGCGTATCGTTGATAGCGGTTTCCACCTCCCAGAACGCCCGCTTCTGGTCGAAGCGGGCCTGGTAAATACCCACTTCTTGCGCCGCATAGCGGCCAAATTCGCGGCTGCCCGGCAACGGAACCGCGAGTCGCGTCAGCAGGGAGGAAATCCAAGGTCGCTCAAATGAACCGAAGTTGACAAGCTCAAGGGGTGGATTAGGGTTGTCTGCCAGCAGCGGGGCGTTATCGATGAAGAAGGTGTCCTGGTCGAGGGCCCGGTAGATCAGCTCCAGACGAGCACCCCAGGGGAGCTGCTGCTCCAGCGCCACCTCGTAGTTGAACGCTTCCGTGGGACCGGTGATCGGGGCAATACTTGCCGCTACCTCCCGTGCCGGCCCGGTACCCGGCGCACGCGGCTGGTCAAACACGATCACGGTCCCGGTGGTATCGCGCGGATCGTCGACAGGAATGACCGAACGTCCTTCAAACCCGGGCACCGCCGTGTCGCTGGGACGCCGCACGCGTTGCCCCTGCTCCAGACGGGTGAACGTCTCGGAACGGTCGTAGCTAAATGACAACAGCACCACCGGATCGAACACGGCCTGGGCCTCCACGAGGGCGGCTTTGGCGATGCGTTCCGTCACCTGGCTTCGCTGAATACTCAGGTTTTTCCGCAGCGCTTCGAGAGCCGCTTTGCTTGGGGTAAGCTCTACCAATCGCTTGTTCGCCAGACGGCCCTGGCGCGCTCCTTGTTGCCGAATCAGTGCACTGAGGGTCTCCTCTCTCTGCACTAGGTTTTGGTCGGTGGCATCGAAGGTGCTCACCTGGCGCGTTTCACCGCGCGGTGAGGGGGCCGGTTGCTGGCCCCAGCCCCAGGGACTGGCGGTCAGCAGCAACACGGCGACGACGAGGCCACTGCCCGTCGGGCGGGGGCGCTGGTTGTGGGGCCCGGTTAGCCGTTCCACGGCGCCTTGCTCTGGCTGAAGTGCCGAGAATACGGTGCGCCGTACCTCAGGGTGCCGCATGAATGTTACTCCTCCAATACTGGGCGGCGAGCATTCCTTCGGCGGCTAATAGCTGCGCCTCGGTCTTACGGTGCTCGACCAGCGCATCGATATACCGCGCTCGGCTGAACAGCAAATCGTTCAGCTTCTGCAGCAGCTCGAATTCAGTGATGAGGCTTTGCTCTCGCAGTGCGCGCGCCTTGTCGTAGGCAAGCTCGGCGTGCTGCATCCCCGCTTCGCTTGCGACAATCTGAACACGAGTGCTGTTGATGGCTGCAGTCGCGGTGGCAACTTCTTGGATCACGACAAGCTCGGTTTGTTGCGCGGCGTCGCGAGCCTGATCCCGCTGCAGACGCGCTTGGGCCTGCCGCGATCTAAGCTCTCGATTACCCAGCGGCACGCGAAAGCTCAAGCCCACGAAGTAATCGCTCAGGTCCGGGCTGAAGGCACTGGAGAGGGAGTCTTCAAAGGTTTCGTAGCCAAGTACCCGATCGTCCTGACTCAACGCAACCCGCAACGACAGAAACAGGTCGGGACGGGTCTGCGCCTGACTGTTTTTGAAGAGAATGCGGCTCGATTCCAGGCCAAGGCGGGTCACCATGAGCTCTGGACGGGCGGTACGGGCGGTGGCAACGGCCATTCGCTCATCGACCGCCACAACGTGCTGCAAGGCCGGTACGTATCGCTGCGGCAAGAGCACCACTTCTTCGGGATAATCGAGCAGCTCGGCTAACCGATTCGAGCTTCGTACCAACGCGGCCCAGATCAGCTGCTGCTGGGACTCGGTGTTGGCGAGCTCGACATCAATCTGGGCTCTGTCATAGGTCGTTATCTGCCGGGCTTCATACAACTTTGCGGCGCTGGTGGCTCTTGCTGTGAGCACCTTGAGCTGATTCTGCGTGATTTCCAGTTGCAGCAGGCTACGCACCAGCTCCCAGTAGGCATCATCTACGGCGAGCAGGGTACTGTTGAGCGCCGCGGCGAGGGCCCAGTCGGCCTGCTGTTCGCCCACCTTCGAGAGAAGCACGCCCACGTTGGCGGCCGAGCCGTAGGGACCGAAATCCTTGCTAAAGGGCAGCGCGGTATCCAAAGCCGCGCTAAAGGCGGTGGTCCATGGGAAAGAACTGCCCCGTCCAATGGGGTCATCGCTGGACAACGGCCGAAATATGCCGAAATCATCGAGGGGAAAGAAATTCTTGAGGCGGCGGGAGGATTGCAACTCGACACTGAAGCGAGTGCCCCAGGGAAAGAGCTTTTCCGCCCCGGCGTTAAGGGTCCACGCCTCCAGTGGATTGGAGTCGAGGCTGGCGATCTCGCGACCTCCCCGGAGCTCCGTTCGCAACGCGCACTGCTCGGGATTCACCAGCACGCCGTCGACGCTGACACAGACCAGGTTGCCGAAGGAATCGGTTACCGGGATCGGTTGGCTTTCTTCGCCGACGGTTTGTCCACCGGCAGTACTTGGAATGCCCACTTGGTCGGCCACGTTACCGGTGCCATCCGCAGTTGTGCCTTCAGCGATGAATACGGTTGGCCGCTGGCGAATGATGACATCGCTGCGCTCGAAGAAATCCGTTCGGGTATAGGCGGCGGCGAAGTTGAGCAACGGGTCAAAGGCGGCTTGGCTCTGCAAACGCCGCATTTGAGCAGAAACCGTAGCTTGCCGCTGTGCCAAGATGAAGGGATTGCGTTGCGCTACTTGTTGCCGGGTATCATCGACGGTGAGGGTTACCGGGCGCTTGCCGTAAAGGTAGCCGCGCGCCCCCGGTCCGCCCGTTTCCATGGCCGCCAACACCCGCTCAGCAATGCTTTCCTCTGTTTCCAGAGTCAGAAAATAGGCGGTTTCCGCTTGGCTGTACACGGGGTTCGCGGCTCCCAAGAGCCATCCCGAGAAGCCAATCCAGACGATCGTTTTGCGGCGCAAATATTCTTTCCTAGTCGTTATTATTCGGTTCCTTTCCATAGGACTCGCGCTCTGTGATTGCCCAAGAGCCCAACTAACGCACAGCAAGCTTCCGTCGTGCCTGCTGCCTATAAGGGACCGGACAACTCTGTTGGTCCTCCTTCCCCAGCGGACCCGGGCCGGCATTCGTATTCGCGCAGAGAGCTTCGTTCATGCGCGCTCGGCGAGTGTTAGCAGCCGTTTCAAAAAGGGCTTCGCCTGCCATGGCGGGGTTGCGCGGCGGCCCAAAATCCTCATGTACTCCCTGGTACACTCCGGTTTACTTACCACCGTGCACCGTGCTCTGCCAGCGCTCGCGAAAATTTTAGACTATCCTCTTACCCTTCCGCTTTCGGCTTGTGTTTCTTGCCCCGCCAAAGGAAAAAAGGAAATATGTTGTTCTTTCGCGCGGAAACGGGGCTCTTGTGAACATGTACCGACGCGACTGCGCAGATTTATCCAAACTTTCTGCGAATTGATTGGTATTCGTTTGGTCCTGAGGACACTAACATACCCATCTGTTCGCTACAGGCAAAGGGTGAGTAATGGTAGCAAGACTGCAAGATAGCGCCTCCAAAGGCCGTCGTTCATCTACTCAATCGGAAAGCGGGCGATTTTCAGGCAAAGCCGTTCAGGTAAAACCTGTGCTTACTGCTCCGGTACGTCATCCGGTAAAGGCCGCGCGGCTCCTATACAGTCTTCCCCCGCTGTTGCTCCGCGGTCCGATCTACCTCGTCTTTCTGATCGTCTTCGTCGGCCTGGTCTACGCATTCTGGGCCAAGCAAGATAAGCTGGTGACGGCGCCGATCATGCTTGAAAAAGACAGCTTCACCGTGCAAGTTACCGGCGGCGGATTAGTGACAGAGATTTATGCTAAGGAGAATAGCCTGGTTCGCGCCGGTGATCCACTCGCGGTGGTGCAAGAGAAGCTCAGCCCCCTCGACGATGCACAGCGTGAAGCTTTGGAAGGGCAGAAGTTTCAGCTCGAAAAGGAGCGCGACAAAATCGCCAGCGAATTCGAGCACAAGCTGAGCCAGCTGGATTTTGAGTTAAATGATCTGATCAACAATCGTGGACTGCGAATCGAACAGCTCGAGGGCCAGATTTCCATTCTTCGACAGCAGCTGGCACAGGCCGAAAATGCCAAGCAGGCAGCCGAGGGCGCAGTCGGTATTTCGCAACGTCAGTACCAAACCGTAAAGCAGCTTTTTGACAGCCGCGATGCCACCGTTACCCAACGTGATCAGGCATTAGAGAAGCTCAATGCCGCCCAAAAATCAGTTTTCGACGCCCGTTCGCGGATCTCCGAGATAGCTATCAGTTTGCAGACCGCCGAGTCCGAGCTGCGCGAGTACAAGGACTTGCTGCGGCAGCAGGCCATCGAGCAGGAGATAGCGCAAACGCGATTGCGGCAGGACCGCGATCTTAAGCGGCTCGATGGTCAGGTCGAGGCGATCGCGGCGCGCCTCAGCGAGGCTATGTATTCATTGGAGGGGGTAAAGCGAAGTGACGACGCCAGCGCGACCTACACGAGCTTGTTCGATGGCGTGATTACGCAATTGCATGTTAGCCGCGGCCAGGTAATACCGGCGGGCGCACCCTTGATTACCCTGGTGCGCGACACCGCCCTGCTCGAAGGTCACGCGTTCGTGGAAAACAAGGACATTGGTCAGCTCAAGCGCGGCCAAGGCGTGAAGATCAAGTATTTCGCTTATCCCTATCAGGAATACGGCATCGCCGACGGTCTGGTGTCTTCCATTGCGACCACGCCCAGTGGTATCGCGGGTCAGGAGTCGCGGTACCTGGTGAAGGTGGCGTTGCGTGCCGACACCATCCGCAAGCGAGGTGGTAGACCGAAACCGCTCGAGATCGGTCTCGAAGGTCTTGCGGAATTCAAGACGGGCGAGCGTCGCTTTATCGAGATTCTATTCTCACCCATATCGAAATTTTTAGCCCCAGAAGAAGCCATCTGAGGGTACGGGGAAAGCCGCTGTGGATGCAAAACAAGAAGCCATCCGTCGCTTATTGCGGACTAATATCCTTTTTAGTGGCCTCACGGAGACCGACCAAAAAGTCCTCGAGCCCCTATTTGAGGTTCGTGAGTATGCCGCCAATGCCACCATCGCCGAGGAAAACGCGCCGATCGATGCGCTTTATGCCATCTGCTCAGGAAAGGTGCGCCTAAAGCAGACCCAGGGCGGCAAGCGCGCCAGCATAGGCGAGCTCGGCGCCGAGGCGAGCTTCGGCGAGCGCGCGCTGATTGAAACCGGCAATTGGCCTTATCAGGCGGTGGCGGTGGAGCGGGTGACACTGTTACGGCTGTCGGGGGATCGGGTCCGAGCGCTGCTCGAGCGCCATCCTATGATGCGGGAGGCTTTTAGGAGCCGCCTCGGCGTGGTGGAGCTCGCGCAACGGCTGCGCGGCATGCTCGGCAGCGCCCATTATACGGCGGAGGAATTTGCCAGCATCCTCGACAACATCGGCGTCAAGCACATCCCCAAGGATCAGCAGGTATTCGCTCAAGGGGCACAAGATGCCCGCCTTTACTGCGTTGAGAAAGGGGCGGTCGATCTCGTTCGCCAACCCCTATCAGGGGATCCGGTGGTGCTGGACAGGTTGTACCGGGGTGACGTTTTTGGCGAAGGAGGAGCCATCGGCCTCGGCGAAGACGAGGGGCGACAGCCGCATTCGGCGCTGGCAGTGACGGACGCCACGGTGTTGGTCATCCGCCAGGATGCGGTCCGGAGAATTCTGCAAATCAACCCGGGGCTCCACGAGCGTTTGCGCGAGCGCTCACGCCAGCTGCAGCATAATGAGGAAGAAGAGGTTGCGGTACGGGCTCGGGCGGAGGGCGTCGATCAGCGTATCAAGCTTGCCGATGCGGTGAGCGAGGAGGAATTTCTCGATCTCGAGCAACGCGAGAAGATCCGCCGTTTCCCGCTGGTGCGCCAGAATACCGAAGCGGACTGCGCCGCGGCCTGTGTGACCATGGTGTGTCAGCACTACGGCAAATCCTTTACCGTAGGGCAGATTCGAGAACTGGCCAACTTGTCCGGCGCTGAGCTGCCCCCCAACCAAGTGATAACGGGCGCCGAGAACCTCGGATTTTCCGCGCGCGCCTATGCACTGGAATTCGACGATCTCAAGACGCTGAAGCTGCCCGCCATTATCGGCTGGGAGAACTACCATTACGCGGTGCTTTACCGCGTCACCAACAAAGAGGTGCAGATTGCTGACCCGCTGGATGGGCTGAAAAAGCTCACTAAGGAAGAATTTCTCAAAGGGTGGACTGGCGCCCAAGTCGCCGGGGTAAGCACCGCTGCGGATCGCGGCGTGTTTATTGCGCTGGAACCGACCCTGCGGTTTGAGCAAAAGGCGGTACCGAAGAAACCCATCTATCACTTCGTTAACTATATTCTTCCCTACAAGCGTTACTTCGGTGAGGCCATGATCGCAGCGCTCACCATCAATCTGCTGGGGCTTGCCAGCCCGCTTTTTGTGCAGACCATCGTCGACAAAGTGGTGGTTCATCATGATGTGACTTTGCTCAACATGATGCTGATCGGCATGGTGTTGGTCACGGTGTTCTCCACCTTGAGCTCTATCTCCCAGAGTCTTCTATTGGCACACACGACGGCGCGCATCGATATGCGCATCATGTCGGAGTTCTATCGCCATGTCCTCAGCTTACCCATGAGCTTTTTTCTGACACGCAACAAGGGAGAGATCCTGGCGCGTTTTGGGGAGAATCAAAAGATCCGCGCGATCATCTCCGGATCCACGGTGACGGTGGTGCTGAACACGCTGATGATCATCCTCTATTTTCTCATGATGTTCGGCTACAGTGTGACGCTGACGTTCGTGTTCGCTATCTTCATTCCCATGTACCTCAGCGTGATCCTGTACTTCACGCCGCGCATCAAGGCGATTTCGCAGGAAATCTTCGAGACCCACGCCCAGTCTCAGGCGCGCTTGGTGGAGTCGCTGCATGGCATCGAAACGATTAAGGCGACCGCCAACGAATACATGGCGCGGTCCAATTGGGAGAATGCCTTCGTCGAGAATGTCAACCGAGGATTTCGCTCCGCGCGGCTGAACCTCATGTCCACCAGCCTGAACAAGCTGGTGAGTCTTGCCTCTCAAGTGGTCATCCTGTGGCTTGGTGCGAACCAGGTGATGGCGGGGCAGATGTCCATCGGCGAGCTCATGGGATTTAACATGCTCACCGGCATGGTGATCGGACCGGTGCTGCAGATGGTCGGTCTTTGGAACAATTTGCTCGAGGTGCGGATCTCGGTGGATCGGGTCGGTGATATTCTCAACGTCCTGCCCGAACAGGAGCCCATTACCACGCCCGAGCGAATGCCCGCTAGCCTGACTGAGTGCCAGGGCCGCATCGAGTTCGAGAACGTCAATTTCAGCTACGTGGCGAACGAGAAAGAGAACTTCGTCATGCGGGACTTTGATCTTGTTATTCAGGCCGGTGAGCGGGTCGCCTTCGTTGGCCCGAGCGGCTGCGGCAAGAGCACCATTGCCAAGATGATTCTTGGCTTTCACATGCCAAAATCCGGCGAATGCCGCATCGATGGAAAGGATCTGAGAACCCTCGATCTCACGGCCCTTAGGCGCAACATTGGGGTCGTGTTGCAGGACAGCTTTATCGTTGCGGGCTCCGTGGCGGAAAACATTGCGCTGGGTGATCCGGAACCGGATCTGGCCGCCGTGACGGAAGCGTCGCGTCTGGCCGGTGCCCACGAGTTCATTATCAACTATCCCCTGGGTTACCAAACACCCATCGGTGAGAAAGGCATGGGGATTTCCGGCGGTCAGCGTCAACGCATCTGCATTGCCCGCGCCCTCTACCGCAAACCCCGAATTCTCATCTTCGACGAAGCGACCAGCGCACTGGACAATGAATCCGAGAAGCGCATCCAGGAAAACATGAAGACGATCCTGCGTGGACGCACTTCCCTGACCATCGCGCATCGCCTTTCCACCATCGTCGATTCAGATACCATCTGCTACATGGCCAATGGCCAAGTCGCTGAGAAGGGGACGCATGAACAGCTCACGGATCCGGATTATCTGATGGAAAACGGCTACAGTGGCCTCTATTACCAGCTCGCTCAGCAGCAATTCAACCTGCCGCCGCTTGATTTGCCAAAGCCGGTGGCCGCAAGCGGACCGGAACAGCGAGAGAACCTTAGCCTGACCTCCGCCTAGCACCACCCGCAGCGGTTTTGAGAGCGTTTCGAGCGCCGGGGTTGCACAGCGCACGGTGGCCAGCAAGCGAAGTGTACGTACACCGGGCCACCTGAGAATGGCGAAGCGCTTCGCAACACCGGTACGACCGGCGCAGTGGTGTTCACAACCGATTCTAAGCGGTCATTGCTGCCCAACCACTTCCTGCCAGCGGTTGATAAAGCGCATGTCCTCCTCTTCCACCTCCGTGAGCAGTTGCTGGAACCGCGAGTAGGTGATGGAAAGCGCCAGGTGGCTCGCCTTCTTTTTCTCGATGAGGGGGATTTTGAGGGCTTTAATGGCGCGCAGCTCATAGGGACTGGGTCGCACCGGGCCGGGGTTGAATGGGTCGGGGAAACGCTGTCGAAACTGCTTAAACTGCGCGATAATCGCCGCCAGATCGAGCAAATTGGTGACTTCCTCGCTGGCTTCCTTACCGGCGTTACCTTTGCCCGGTGGCAACGATGAGACTTTTTGTTGGGTGTCTTTGACCAGCTGCTCCGCCGCGTAGGTCTTGCCCTCGCCGAGCAGCCTGGCAAACTCGCGCTCAAAGTCAATGAACGACACGCGCGCCTGCAGTGCGCGCAGCGATGCATTGTCGGGGTACTGCTCGGTGGCGATGTCGATGTGAGCGGCCATGTTGCGGATCTCAGTCAGATCCCGCTGCCCTAGGTCCAAAGGGTCAGGGCTGTGTTCCCCTTCGTAATGGTCCAAAAACCGCTGGAATCTCGCCTCTAAACCTTTGGCGAGCATTTGTCCTTGCTGCGCATGTTGGCGCTGTAGGTAAGCGTATCCGCCACCAAGCAGGGCCACGCCCAACAACAGCATGAGCCCATAACGAATCGCCCGTTTTCGATAATGAGGCTTTGCTCCGCCTATGGGGCGCTCTTTAGGCCGCTGCACAGCCTCCGACGGTGACGGCGTTTCCGCTTTCTCCTCTGAACTTGCCGCCTCCGCTGCAACCAATGATTCCAGAACCCCGGCGTGATAGGCGTACATCGTGCCGCCGTCGCCAAGGTGGGCCGACGAGGGTGTTGACGCCTGCTCCGCCGGCGCAGGCCGCTCTAATTCGAAGCGAAAGGGCACGGGTCCAAGGCGCACAATGTCGCCGTGGCCGAGGCGCGAGCGCGTGACGCGCTGTTCATTGACAAACACACCGTTGGCACTCTGCAGATCTTCAATCTCCCAGGATTCGTTGTGGGGATAGATTCGTGCGTGGTGCCGAGAGATTTTCTTATAGACCAAGCAGATCGAGTTTTGCGCCGCGCGGCCTATGGTCTGCTCACCATCAGTAAGCGTGATCTCAAGATTCTTGAGGGTATCTTCAAGGAGGTCGTCGAGACAGATCAACCGGGCCGGAGGAGTTTGCTCCGCTGGGATCTTATTCTCTTGGATAATGGTGAGGTCTTCGAATTTGCTGTCGTTTGCCAAGTTCGGTAGTCTCCCTTTCGCTCCAAGCGCCCCGAGCGGCGCCCCCCAGTAGACAGTTCTGCCTACCCACAGCGCAGATGTTTTCACTTCTGTGGTATCGGATCAATGGCGCTGACCGGTGAATTGGGTGCGCACACCGCGCCGGCTCGTTTGCTGTGCTGGATGGAGGGATGTGGATGGAACGTTACTACGATACGCTTGCGAAGGGACGCTCAACCGGACGGAGCTACCGAGACAACAATCCACATGACACGGGCGCCGCGGGCTCGTGTCGGCGTGGCCAGCTTTGAGATGCCGCCTAGGCTATTCAACGGCAACGTAACGTAACCGGTCTCCTGGTCGATCCCACCTAACCAGCCTATTATTGGAAAAATAGAACCAGAACGGGTCCTCCAAGGCACCCCACCACAAGCCGTCGCGTTGGTACTCAAATACCTCGATGGTTTCGCCGTCAGCTTGAAAAGAAGCAATTACCGCGTCGGGCTTGCCTGCGGTGCTTACCATCTGTTGCCTCGTCATCCCGAGCCGGACGTCCTGGAACGACTGCGATGCACAGGCGGTAAGACCTACCGTCAGCGCCACAAGAAGAATCCGCTTCATTCACGATCCTCCCAAAGGTCAGCATTTACACGCGTATATGGCCGACATTTAAGCATACCTCGTGCCTGCACAGCAATTTACTTGAACCAGGCCAGCAACACAGTAATATTGTCCTTTCCGCCCTCGGCATTGGCTTGCGCCACCAGCGATTCACAGGTGGCCTGCAACGCATCGGGTGCCGCGTTCGCCAAGGCTGATTTGATGCGGGAGTCCGATACCATGGAGGTGAGCCCATCGGAGCAAATAAGAATCAGATCTCCCTTTTGAAGACTCTGCAGGCGCACGTCAGGATTTACCCGCGCCGAGGAGCCGAGCGAGCGCAAGATTATGTTTTGCGACGGTGCCGGGCCAATACGTCCACTACTCACCCATTGCTGATAGAGTGTGTGATCGCGCGTGAGCAGCATCAGCCGACCGGCGCGGTACAGATACAGGCGGCTGTCACCGACATGAAAGATCGCCGCTTCATCAAGGATGCCGATGCGCCACAATCCCGCGACGGTAGTTCCCATGCCATGGCCGTCGGGATACCCTCGGTCTCGATTAAGCTGATACAGGTGCTCATTGGCATATTCTAGGGCAGCGGTTACCGTGCCGATCACCGGGTTGGGCAGGTCCTCCCAGGTGCTGTCACTGTCTTCGGGACTGGCGCCGTCCATCATCTCGGTCGCCTCGTCGTCCGTGGCGTGACCGTGCCGGCTTAGGTACTCGTGGATGGAGCTGACCACGCTGTGACTTGCCACCTCTCCGGAATCGTGTCCCCCCATGCCGTCGGCGACCAGCAGTAGGCCCAACGCCTCATCGATATGGTAGCTGTCTTCGTTCAGGCTCCGCGTAAGCCCCACGTCACTGACGCAGGCCACCCGCATCGTATGTCTGTCGTTGTTTGTCATCCGATTATCAACCACCGCGAATTGAACCGCTTCCCTCAAAACGAGACCTACCGCGAGTTGCGCGCATCGATAAGTACCATGGCCGTATGGTCTAGTCTTAGGCTAGATCTGTCAACATGACCCAATGGGACGACTCCAGAAGCCGTTGCAGAAATTGCCGCGCGTGCCCGAGCGGCGTTGCGGGACGGTTCGCCATCCTCAGATAGTCCCTTTCCCTGGTATCCTTCGGTTGTTACTCGCCCCCTCCCTGAGGCTCGCCCTTTCGGGGTCAGTCTGCCGTTTGTGCAAAATCGCGGAAAAGACCATGCTGTCACCGCCGTGCGCCTTGCGGCCGCGGCACTCGCAACCGGTTTAAATCAGCGTCTAACGCCGCGAAGCAGCGTCGGTGCTGCGCCATGTCGGGCACGGCGTCAGCTGCCTGAAGAGCGCCAGTGCCGTGGTCAGCGCTTCGTCGAACGCACGGGCTGTGGCAAAACGCTCCTCGGGCCGCTTCGCGAGCGCCTTCAGGACCACGGCGCCAACCTGCGGCGGGAGCAGGGGAGCCACCCGGGAAGGATCCGCTGGCATGGTTTGCAGTACATTATGCATGCGGGTTTTCGCGGAGCTGCCGGTAAAAGGTTTGTCACCGGTGAGCAGCTGGTAGAGTATGACCCCGGTAGAGAAAATGTCGGCGCGGGAATCTCCGGATAGGCCAAGACACTGCTCCGGAGCCATATAGCTCGGAGTGCCGGTCAATGCCAGTGACTGTTCCTGCGTGGCACGGTCAAGGTGGGCGGCGCCGAAATCTGTCACCCGCAGTTCGCCGCTGCTGGCGAGCAGCAGATTTCCGGGCTTGACATCACCATGGACGACGCCGTGACGGTGGGCATAGTCAAGGGCACTGAGCAGTTGGTGCATGAGCCGTTGGATCTCGGGGATGGCAAAGCGGTGGCCCGTGTTCAGGTGTGCTCCCAGAGATTTTCCATCGACAAATTCCATGACGATATAGCAATACCTCGGATGGCAAATACATTGGTGGACATGCACGATATTAGGATGCGTAAGCCGCTTACCGAGCGACGCTTCTCGCTTCAATCGCTGATGCAGCTCGGCGCTGCGCGCGTCGGCCTGGCGCGGCCTGTGGTCGCGAACGGTCTTAATCGCCACAAGGCGCTCAAGCACGGGATCATAGGCCTTGTAGACGATACCCATCCCGCCGCCTCCCAGCACCTGCAGAAGCTCGTAGCGGTCAAAATACGTGTGTTTAGCTACCCTCATATCAGACCGCTTTCGCCCCTTCGCGAACGCGCTATAATCGGGCGGGGAAGGCAACGGCATTTCACGGTTATCCACAAGGTTACGGAGTTGTCGGCATGGCGCGGATCAGAATAGGACTGTTCTCTTCCCGAGGAGATAAACAAACCGATTCGTTAGAGCGCCGGCTCCACGAGTTGGCGCCAGGCGTTGCCCAGCATTTTACCATTCCCGAGGCGGGCGCCCCGCCTGTTGCTCTCGACAGCATGGCGATTGAATGGGATGGCATCAACGTTGCCGATCTTGACCACGCGTATATCCATGGGTTCCGCTATGCTAATCCGGCGCTTCCCCGGGCGCTGGAGGATGCTGACTGGACGCTTTGGCAGACCGATTACATCACCGATCAACAGCGGATGAGCTTTCTCCACAGCGCCTTCTCTGAATTGGGGCGCCGGGGCGTGCGGCTGTTCAATTCGCCCGCCGTGCATGTCCATGCGTTTGCGCTGCCGAATCTGTTCGAAGAGCTGCGGCAAAGCGGCTTTCGGGTGCCGCCGCTTATCTGCACCAACGATCGTGACGCGGCCGAAGCGTTCTGTGGCCAGGCCGGTGTCAGTGTCTGGCGGCCGACGACCGGAAGAGCCCCGTGGCAGCGCTGCACACCCTACCGCCGGGACCGGGTAATAGGCCTTGATAAACCCCCCATTCTAATTGCTGGGGTCGTGCAGGGGCCATTAATCCGCGCCTATCTGTTTAACGGTAAGCCGCTGCTCTTGGTGAAATCCAAGGCGCCCGCTTTTGCGCCACCCCTGGAGAGGCTGGAGGTGTTTCTTGCCGTAGAGTGCCCGGAGGTTTATGGCGACCTGGAGCGCCTGGCGCAGGCCCTACAGCTACGCTGGGGCGCCGTATCCTTCGTCGTTCAGGAGCACCAGCCCTGGATTTATGCGATCGACCCCGATCCGGTGTGGACGGAACTGCCCGGACCCCATGCCGAGCGCGTGGTGACAGGCCTTGCCAAGGGGCTAGCGGGGGAGGATTTAACTGAACTCGGCGAGCTCACAGCAGAACCCCAGCCGCGAAAGACGCTGTTTTTGCGGCGCATGCTGCAGCCGTTGTTTGAGCTCGAGCATCGCAAGTATCATCCCGATACTTAGCTGGAATGCCGGGGCTGCACGGCGGTGGCGGCTTCCTCCAGAGATCCGGTGCGCGCGAAGGTCAGCATGTAGCCCGCGAGGGCGCGCAGCACAACCCGGGTGTGCTCCGGGCCTATCCACAGAATGAAGGGCCCAGGATTGCAATCCAGGTACACGTAGCGTCCGTCGTTACTCTCGAGCACATCCCAAGCGGCAAAATGTAACCCAAGGGCGCGATTGGCCCGCACAATCCGTTGCGCTTCACCCTCTGGAAGCTGCATCCATTCAAAGTGCTTGGGCGCGGAGCGCGAATCGACGTAACCCGCTTCAGATATGACCCGCAGGGCCAGCACCACCTGATCGGCAACGATATGCACGCGCAGCGTGGGGCCGGATACGTACTCCTGTAGCAGTACGGGCGATGCCTGGAGCTCGTCGAGCCGCGTCAAGTCCCACTCGTTCAGCTTACGCGTTGCTCCGATGCCAACCGCCGGCTTGGCCACCACCTCTCCAACGTCGCGCACGAACGTCAATGCTTTCTGCGGGTCGTTGGTCATCAAGGTCCTTGGCACTGGGAAACCCTGGGCACCGAGCTTCATGTAGAGCTGGGCTTTGGTATCGTGATCGATATAGGCCCCGCCCAAGGGGTTGATGACGAGCTTCCCGAGAGCCGCCAGGCGGTGAAAGAAACTCTGCGTGGTGGCCTGGTATTCCTGCTCCCTCAGGTATTGGCTACGGAATTCGGCATAGGCGGCACCATGCAGCAATGCCGGGACGGTGGGAGGTGTGTTCAGTGCCGCGCAACGTATGTGCACCGCATGAATAGCGCTAAAGTCGACACCGTCCCAGTAGGCTTGCTGCTCTTGGAGCAGCACTCGCGGCGCCGACAGGCCTCCTAACTGGATGTCAAAAACGAACGGATCACCACCTTCTTCCCGCACAACATCCGCCAGGATAGCCAATTGGCGGCTGCCACGATCAGCGAACAGGGCAAGTTTCGGTCTGGTCATGGAGGTTTGCCTAAGAAGCTGTCTTTCTTAAAAACCACTACGCCTGCCATATTGACGGTGCACGGCGGTTCACAATCCTCTGGTACGCCCCGGTACACTCCGATTGCTCGTCGCCGTGCGCTTTGCTCTGGCGGCGCGCCCGACACTCTTGAAATGGCTTCTAAGGCAGACCCTTACACCCCCGCCGGATGTCACTGTGTCCCAGACAAACTCCCCCGGCGCAAGGGGTGAAGGTGGTGCAACTGCGGCTGTCCGGCATTACACCGGGATGTCGATGCGACCAAACGCCGTGTTGTCCATATCCTCGGGAAAAGGATTAGACCCTAGCGGCGATTCTGAGCTGCCGGACCACGCGGACCAATCCTCAGCTTGTCCAAAACCGCCGGTGTCAACGCCGTCGCCTCCGGCTACGGGTTCGGCGGTGTCGGAACGCGTGCCGATGACTCGGTCGTAGGGGTCACCACCTGCCTTAGGATGTGACGCATTGTACATGATCTTCCTCAAAAAAATCGTATCTGTCTCGTCCAGAGCAGAAGCTCACTCGTGCACAACTCCCGCTCTGTCACAACGGGTTTGTAACAATACGTTAATGTTACTTGACTTCAGAACTCAGCTCCAGGTCGGAAATGAGAGGTGCATATCACCATCACGTCAGTTCCCCCAGAGGCCAAGGTGTGGGCGACCGATCTCTAGGCAAGCGCACTACGAGACCCGGAGCCGGCCGCCGACCGCGATTGTCTCACGGTCGCCGTTCCTGTGCGGGGGGATGTTCTTCACAGGCAATCGTCAGTGTTTATTTAGCACAGAACATACCAAGCATGACTGGATCACAGTGAATAACACAAGCTATTGTATTCAAAAATTTTTACTCTAGAACGTGGGGCGTGTGCAAGGCTTTGATTGTGCCGGTGCCTAAGGAGTGTGAACAATAAATGTGAATATTGCGTCCACTCATCATGTACAATTAGCCTCTGTCTGTGGGATCGTAGGTTCCCCTTAGGGTGTGGGTAACACCGGCGCATTTGGGCTAAGGCAATCGCAAGGCGGCGCCGGAGTTGAGCGGCTCCTGAGACGCTTCTCGGAAATTGGGCTCCAGGGCTGGGGTGGCTACCTGCAGGATCGAGCGATGCACGAGCGTGTTGTTTATTTTGCCCACGGTAAAGAAACCGGCCCAGAGGCGGTCAAGATTCAGTATCTATCGGCGATCGCCATGGCCAGAGGTTTTCATGTTGAAAGCCCAGACTATTCTGACTTAGCGGATCCTGATGACCGGGTCCAGCGGCTGCTGGCGCTGGACCCGGCGGCAGCGGGCAGGTTGGTGTTGGTGGGTTCTAGCATGGGCGCCTATGTATCGCTCGTGGCGTCCGCGCGGCTCAGGCCGAACGGGCTCTATTTATTGGCTCCCGCCATTTCCCTGGAAGGGTATGCCGTTCCCGACCCGACCCCCCATGCAGACGTGGCGGTTGTGGTGCACGGCTGGAACGATGAGATCGTGCCCGTGGAACATATTCTCCGATTTGCTCGACGCTATGCCGTTGAGCTCCATCTGCTGAACAGCGATCACAGGCTGCTCAGCGTGTTGCCTCTGGTGGGCGGTTTGTTTGAGCTGTTTTTGGATAACGTGCAGAAGTAGACCGGCGCGGCTAAAGCGCGGCGTGTCTGTATGCGCATCAGGCTTTGCGCACCGGCGCGCCACGCGGCTAGCTAGGGTAAAGGATGTGCTTGTTGGTGCCCGCGCCGGTCAGGAATCGCGCGCCGCATAGGTGAATTCATCTGTCTGAAGGGTATTGCCCTTGTCGTCGACGATAACTACCCGCCACGGTCCCGTCATGGAAGGTAACAGCGTCTTTCTGGAGTAGACCCGCCAGCGGTCTCCGCCAACCTCGAACGCCACCGTCGCGATGACTTCCCCTTCATATTCCCAACGGTGGGTAACCGTTTTACCCTTGAGGCCTACCAGCTCAGTAAAATAATAAACCTGATCGGTGTCGTTGCCGGTCGCATAGAACACCGAATCGATGGCATCGATCGGCTCTCGCTCGACGATACCGCTTGCAAACTGGGCCCGGGCAATGGCTGATGACCTTTCCGGCTCATCGGGCGCGGCGGGCGCCCCTTCTCTCTCTAGGGCTTCGGGTGCCGGATTCAGGGCCAAGTCGGCCGCTTCCTCGGCGGGCGCTGTGACCGCTGCTGGCGCGGGCGTCGAAGGCGGTTCTGGTGTGGCTGACGGTTGCGGGGCGAACACGTCAGGCGGTTGCGCCACGGATGGCGGCTCCGAGCCCGGCATCGACGCTTCCCCCGCCTGCGGTATGCTCGGCGCGTCGTCGGGCACCTCGGGGACGCCTTCGCCCTCGCTTTCTTGCAACGCGCTGAGCGCTTCCGCGGCTTCCCGCGCCTCGAGCGCGGACCGGTCATCGGCGGGCGGCACACCCGTTTGCGCAGCGGACGGCGCTGCTAAGGATGAGGATGCCGTTTCGGGCTCTGACGGGGGTGATGCGCTGCCATCGTCGGGCAAAGCCCCGGCAGGTGCCGGACCGTCATCCTCGGGGGCCGCGAACTGCTCTTCACCCGCTTCCGGAGAGAAAGGCGCAGCCATATCAGCGCCATTGCTTTCCGCTGTCACCTCGCTTTCGTCTGGCCCAAAGGGTATGGCGATCAGCGCCGCTGCAAGCAGGGCGATGATCGCGGCGGCTATCAGCAACCCCGCTCGGATGGCGGGTTTCTGAAACAGACTTGTTTGGTTTCCTGAAAACATAATCGAACGGGGCGCGTTGTAGGAGACCTCAGAGTAAGGGGCGCCGGTATGAGATTTCCGAATGCGCACCCGTATTTTTGTTTTTTCCTTGGGCATGAGGCTAGTCCATTACGATGGCGGGATTTTGCCCGGCTGACGACCAGCCAGCTCAATCTGGAAGCGTGACGTTTAGCTCCAACACTTCGTAGTCGCCTTCCCGCTCCACCTGCAGCGTCACTTGATTCTCCTCGATCTGAAAATACTTGCGGATGACCTGCAAAATTTCTTGCTCCAGCTTTGGCAAAAGACGCTGGATATATCCTCTTCCTGAGCCTTCGGAACGCTCGTGCGCGATGACGATCTGCAGGCGCTCTTTGGCCACGGCGGCCGTGTTTCGGCGAGAAGAACGGAAGTATTCAAGGAGTCTCATGCGTTGTTGGCTCACCGGAAAAGGCGCTTGAGGAAGCCCCGCTTCTCAGGGGTTGTGAAGCGATGAGGCAGGTTCTCTCCCAGGAAACGTCCGACAATATCGGTATAGGCTTGGCCGGCCCGGCTGCTGTCCTCCAGAATGACCGGCACACCGGAATTTGAAGCTTGCAGCACCGACGGGCATTCCGGAATCACGCCGAGAATGGGGATCCCCAGGATGTCGGTGATGTCCTCCATGGCCAGCATGTCCCCGCTGTTGACGCGGCTGGGGTCATACCGTGTAACCAACAGATGCTCCTTAATCGGTTCGGCACCGTTTTCCGCGCGTCGGGACTTGCTGGCGAGAATCCCGAGGATGCGGTCGGAGTCCCGCACCGAGGATACCTCCGGGTTCGTTACGATCAACGCCTCGTCGGCGAAGTACAGGGCAATGAAGGCGCCATGCTCGATCCCGGCCGGCGAATCACAAACGATGTACTCAAAGCCCCGCTCGAATAGCTCGCTCAGCACTTTGTTAACGCCTTCGCTGGTCAGCGCGTCTTTGTTGCGCGTTTGCGATGCCGGTAAGATGTAGAGCTCATCCACGCGCTTGTCTTTAATCAGTGCTTGATTGAGGTTTGCCTCGCCGTTGATGACATTAACGAAATCATAAACGACGCGGCGTTCGCAGCCCATGATGAGGTCGAGGTTACGAAGGCCCACGTCGAAGTCGATGATCGCCGTCCTATGCCCGCGCAGTGCGAGTCCCATAGCAAATGCCGCGCTCGTGGTCGTCTTGCCTACCCCCCCCTTTCCGGACGTTACAACGATTATCGTTGCCAAGTGAACTACTCCCCGCACAATCCCCAAATGTTGAGGCAGCCTTTGTACCTTACACAGATTCGATCATCAAGCTGCCTTGGCTGAGGTAGACCTGAACTTGTTGGCCCGCGAACTGCGCGTCAGGCTCCTCCAATACCCGATAAACGCCCGCAATGGCGATAACCTCCGCTTCCAGCGACCGGCAGAATATGCGGGCCTCCACTTGCCCGCCGATGCCGGCGAGGGCTCTTCCGCGCAGCGGGCCATAAACATGAATGCTGCCGTCGGCTAATACCTCGGCACCCGCATTCACAGCGGCCAGGACAATTAAATCGGTCCCCGCCGCATAGATTTGCTGGCCAGAGCGCACCGGTCGGGAGACGATTCGGGACATGCTCAGTCCCTTGTGCCCCCTCGATTTCCCTCGATCCTCAGGGATCGACCGCAGTTTCGCACCGTCACCATAGGGCAGTAACGCCAGGCCTGCTGCGGTCGCCTGCTGACGCTGTTGGTCGGTTCCATTGCGTACCCCAATCGGTACCAGACTGTGCCGCTGCAGGAGGGTGATAAGACCCGTCAGATCGGTCCCTCTGGCGTTCTCGATGGGCTTCAAATCGATGATTACGGGCGCCCCGGTAAAGAAATCCGGAGCCTTGCGTAGGAGCTCCTCAATCTGCCGCGAGGCCTCTTCAATGTTATCCTTGAGCAGACGCAGCACGGTGAGCGGGAACAGCCCCCCTTTTATCTCGAAGGCTTTCGCAGCGGCGTCATCAGGCGAAGAATGGAGGGCTCCCATGCGTAGATCCGAGTGGCGGCGATGAGCGTGTTAAAGCCCCTCATCCTGAGTTGGTTATGTGTTCAGTAAGTAACTGGTTTATAGCGCACTCAACCCTTGGGAACAAGAGGATGAGGCATTAAGTCGGTGATTGCCTGCGTCATCAAGGCGGCGCTGTCCTGGCAACCGAGGGTCGCTCGCGTGGGCTCGGTCAGTGTAAACTCGCCGCCAACTCGGTGGCCGCAAAACGACGCGGACCGCCTGCCCTCGAGGGTTCCCCATGCCAAATAGCATTCAAGTCGACATCGTGAGTGCCGAGGGTGCAATTTTCTCGGGGCGGGCGAGCAGGGTCATTGCCCCGGCGGCGGTAGGTGAAGTGGGGATTCTGCCAGCGCACGCACCATTACTCACACGTCTTAAGCCCGGCGAGATTCGCATCTGTCCGATCGAGGGTGAGGAGCTGTTGATCTATGTCTCCGGGGGGCTGCTCGAGGTGCAACCGTTCGCGATTACGGTGCTTGCGGATACGGCGCTGCGTGCCGAGGATATCGACGCAAAAGCGGCGCTTCGAGTCGTACAACAGGCCGAGAAAGTAGTTCGAGAGGCCGAAGAGGCACTCGGCGAGGGGATGGCCGTCGTTGGACTAATCGACTATACCAAGGCCAAGATCGAATTGGCCAAGGCCGTGGCCCAGTTAAAGACGCTGGACGATCTGCGCCGGCGTAGCGGGGGACGTCGACGCGGTGGAAAACGTTAGAAACCATCCTTCCTTGCCCTAGGTACGGCGGGCAAGATGAGCGAAATAAAAGGCTGACCGAGATGATGCCTGAAGACTCCTTGGGTGCAATCGATGCCCTCATTCGCTCAGTGGCGATGGGCGGATGCGGCGGGCCGTCAGCTGCGGAAATTCCCGTGGTGTGCACCCTATCAACCGCCGCGGGGGCGGGAGGGGAAGAGGTCGCGGAGCGGCTTGCCGAGCGCCTTCATGTCGGCTTCTTTGATAAGCGCATTTTGCAGCGCGTTGCCAAGGAAGCTGATATCTCCTCTGAGGTGTTAAAGCGCCTCGATGAATGTGTAGAGGGTATGAAGGGGGCCTGGCTGCGGTCTTTATTTATGGGTGAAGACCTTTCCAAGGAGACGTTCCGACGCAATCTGATCAACGTCATTCTCGGAATTGGTTGCAAGGGAGGCGTGATTCTGGGCCGGGGCGGCAACTTCATACTTGCTCACCGACCGGTACTGCGGGTGCGCGTGGTGGGCTCACCGAGCCTTTGCGCAAGGCGGATCGCCAAACAGCAGGGAATCGATGCGAGTGCCGCAGAGCGGGTGCGGCGCCAGACGGATCGCGATCGCAGGCAGTTCATCCGCACCCTCTATGGAAAGGAGATCAGCGATCCGCTCGGCTACGATCTGATGTTGAATTCCGATCATTTACGATTGGAAGCGCTCACAGAGATTGCCGTTCTCGCGCTGCAACGCCGGCGCGAGAACGCTCTTGAGCAAACAGGTGAATAATCGCATGGGGCGCGGCGCAAGGCGAGCCTCGGTGCTGATGGGAAGGCCTGCGCCGCGGGCCAACCCCATTCTGGAGCAGTGATGACCGAATTACTCGAGATCGCGGCCAGCTGGCGGCAGCGCGGCGACCGGGTGGCGATTGCCACCGTGGTAGCCACCTGGGGGTCATCGCCGAATCCCGCCGGCAGTCAACTCATCGTCAACGAGCGTGGCGATTTTATGGGTTCGGTTTCCGGCGGGTGCGTAGAGGGTGCCGTGGTGCAAGCGGCGACCGAGGTCATCGATCTCGGTCAGCCCCGTTTACTGCGTTTTGCTGTGTCCAGCGACCAGGCCTGGGCGTTCGGTCTGGCCTGTGGCGGGACCGTTCAAATTTACCTCGAGCCGCTCGCGTGAAACAGGAAATGCTGCAAGCGCTGCTGACAGTGCGTCAGGCAAGGCGCCCGGCGATCCTCGTCACTTACCTCGACTCTGGGCAGCAGGTTTTGATCGCGCCTGATAGCGAGGCGCCGGCACCGGGCATGAGCGAAGCCATCCGGCGTGCCGCGCAGCAACTCCTGCGGGAGGATCGCAATGAGCTGCTGGAAACGGAGCTCGGGCCGGTTTTTGTTCATGTTTTCAATCCGCCGCTGACCCTGATCATCGTCGGTGCGGTGCACATTGCGCAGTGTCTCGTGCCGATGGCGCAACTGGCCGGCTACCGAGTTGTCGTGGTTGACCCGCGGCGCCGATTCGCCACCGCGCAGCGCTTTGCCGAGGTCGAGGTGCTGGTGGAGTGGCCTCAGAGCGCGTTCGACAAGCTCGTCCTAGATCACCGCACGGCCGTCATCACGCTGACTCATGATCCGAAGCTCGATGATGCGGCACTCCACTTTGCGCTCCATTCCCCAGTCTTTTACATCGGCTCCTTGGGAAGCCGACGTACCCATGCCGCTCGCCTCAAGCGTCTTATCGGCGCCGGGTTGAGGGAAGGGGATGTGGCGCGTATTCACGCTCCGGTCGGACTACCCCTTGGGGGGCGCTCGCCGGCGGAAATTGCGGTAGCGATTTTGGCGGAGGTGATTCAGGTACGCTATGCCGAGCGCCGTTCTATGAGCGGCTGACGCACTCGACTACGCCGGCCGGTAGCGGCATTGCAGGTCGCCCGACCGGCGTCTTTCTCAGTGACAGGCGGCGGCGCACCGTGCGCCGTGCTCTCGGGCCGATCGCAACGGTCTGTTCCCATAATATCTCAAGCAATCCCGTGAGCGGCGCTCTTCGAAGTCATCATCTAGCTCACATGGGTTCCGCCCACGGTCAGTGCGTCGATCCGCAGCGTGGGCTGCCCGACCCCCACCGGTATGCTCTGGCCCTCTTTGCCACAGGTGCCAACGCCTTCGTCGAGCTGCAGATCATTGCCGACCATGCTCACTCGGGTGAGCACGTCCGGGCCATTGCCGATCAAAGTGGCGCCTTTGACCGGCCGGGTTATCCTCCCTTTCTCGATGAGGTACGCCTCGCTGGCGGAGAACACGAACTTGCCGGAGGTGATGTCCACTTGCCCACCGCCGAAGTTAACAGCGTACAGCCCGCGGGGCACCGAGGCGATGATCTCTTCCGGGCGGTAAGGGCCGGGCAGCATGTAGGTGTTGGTCATGCGAGGCAAGGGGATATGGGCGTAGGATTCCCGTCGGCCGTTGCCGGTAGGCGCCATCTTCATGAGCCGCGCGTTGAGCTTGTCCTGCAGATAGCCGGTGAGGATCCCCCGCTCGATGAGCGCTGTGCACTGGGTAGGGGTGCCCTCGTCATCGACATTCAATGAGCCGCGGCGGTGCGCCAGCGTGCCGTCATCCACGACCGTGCAGTGCTCGGTGGCAACCCGCTCGCCAATCCGGCCGCTAAATGCCGAGGTCCCCTTGCGGTTGAAATCGCCCTCGAGGCCGTGCCCGATGGCCTCGTGCAGAAGCACTCCCGGCCAGCCGGGTCCGAGCACCACCGTGAAGGTCCCGGCGGGTGCGGGGGTCGCCTCGAGGTTGACCAACGCGTGACGTACCGCTTTGCGAGCATACTCCAGGCCTCGTTCTTCGGCGACGAAATAGGCGTAATCATGACGTCCACCACCGCCAGCGGTTCCCTGCTCGCGGCGTCCCTGATGTTCCGCAATCACCTGGACGTTGAGCCGTACCAGGGGACGTATGTCGCCGCTGTAGGTGCCATCGCTTGCGGCGATGAGCACCACCTTATAATTTGCCGTGAGACTGACGATCACCTGGGTGATGCGTGGATCGGCTCGCCTTGCCTCAGCGTCAATGCGCTCGAGCAGAGCAATCCGCTGCGGTTCAGTGAGTGTTGTCAGCGGGTCGGTGCGGGCGTACACGGCCCGCCGTTGGGGTAGCGGCCGCTGCATTCTGACGCTGCCGTTGCCACCGCTTCGGGCAATGGCGCGGGCCGCCGTTGCCGCCTGAACGAGGGCCGGCTGGGTCATTTCGTCAGTGTACGAAAAGCCGGTCTTTTCGCCGCTGATGGCACGCACACCGATCCCTTGTGCAATGCTGTGAGTGCCGGATTTTACGATGCCGTCCTCCAGCAGCCAGGATTCGGATCGACTCCACTGAAAATACAGATCGGCGCTATCAACGCTGTGAGAGAGGATGGTTCCGAGAACCGATTCGATCTCGTGGTCTGCGAGTCCCGCCGGTTCAAGGATGTGTTTTTTCGCAAGCTTGAGGGATTGGCTCATGGTGTGCTCCGAAACATTCGGATGTGATTCAGGCTCGGGAAACGTTGACGGATGGCCTGCGTGTGACGCCCATCAAACTCGGCGTCGATGACCCCCGGCCCCCGGGCAATGCGCGTCAATACCATGCCCCAGGGATCCACCATGAGACTATCGCCATAGGTTTCCCGCCCGCTCTCGTGCTGTCCGCCCTGAGCGGCCGCCACCACGTAGCACAGGTTCTCAATGGCGCGTACCCGGAGAAGCACTTCCCAATGGGCCTTTCCGGTCACGGCGGTGAAGGCCGCCGGCACCGCGAGCAGTTCCATTCCTTGGACCACCATCGCGCGAAACAGCTCCGGGAAGCGCAGGTCATAGCACACGGCCAGGCCCAGCTTGCCAAACGGCGTATCGGCGACGACTACCTGCGCTCCCGGTTCGACGGTCAAGGATTCGCGATAGCAGCGGGGCGGCTCATCGGCCACCGTGACATCGAACAGGTGGATCTTGTCGTAGCGAGCGACGACCGTGCCGTGGTCGCTGTACAGCAGGCAGGCGGCACGTACCTTGCCTTTAGTATTGGTCTGTAAGGGGATGGTGCCACCCACAATCCAAATCTTGTGGCGCTTCGCCTCACGCGCGAGGAACTGCTGGATGGGGCCTGCTTGATAGCGCTCGGATACGGCAGGGACGTGCGCGGTTTCGCTGCCGAGGTAGGCAAAATTCTCCGGGAGCACGACCAGACGCGCCCCGGCGCTGGCCGCGGCTTGGATGAGGTGGGCCGCCAGCGCAAGGTTGTCGGTAACGTTCATGCCGGACACCATTTGCACGGCGGCAACGCGATACGCCTCCGGGTGTTGTCCGCCGGGGGGCTGTCGGGGTTCTTGCATCGCTCGCGTCATCATGGTGTGCAGGCCATCGCTTCTGTCAAACCGACCTTAATAAGCCGCTGTTGTGAACAGTACGGCGCGGGTCAAAGCGGGTCGTGCGGCGGCTCGCAATCCACCTGCACTCCCGTGTACACTCCGCTTCATCACCGCCGCACGCCTTGCCCTGCCAGCGTTTGCGAACTGAACTGTTCAAGACAGTTTCAAGCCGTTTCCTTTCCCGCAGGGATGGTTTGACAGTTGCGCGTTTCCTTCGTTAACGTCCGTGGATTGGGCTGGGCGGGATAAACATGGATTGGAGCCAGCACCTTGAAGGCAGTATTTCCCCGAATCGAACGTCTTCCCCCGTACGTATTTAGCGCGGTCAATGAGCTTAAGGCACGCGCT
>JAGTVB010000307.1 GCA_018224385.1 Gammaproteobacteria bacterium | reverse complement strand
GGATGATGGTGTGGGTGAGGCTGTGGAGCATGGAATTGCTTTGAATACACGTGAACCAATTCATGTAAAAGTAGTCGTGGATGCTCTTAGGAAATTCGCAAAGCACAATGGAATCGAGGATATCGAATATAAAACCTGGGCCGATGAGTTCCCTGGGATTATGCGGATAATGACGGTTCTAAGTATCCTGGAGCGGCTTACTTTGGGAATTGTCGTCGCGCTTCAAATGGTTATTGTAGCGGCTATTCTGATTGTAATCCTATCCCTTAAGCGCGCCCGCTTTGTGCTTTTGGAAGTGATGGCTGTGGATCGCAGTTGGATCTATGGCCAAGTCGGAAAAGTAATTCTCTTCTTCTCCTCTGTTGGGCTGATTGTAGGAGCATTTTCCGCAGTTCTTATAACCATGAGCCTGGAGGGGTTCCTGAGATCTCGTCGGGGAATGCTACAAGTCGGCGAACTGAATGGGGAATTTGCTGCGGCTTTTGATCCTTTAACAGTTGTCCTTACAATAGCCGCGTTCCTATTGTGCATAGTTTTTTCAAGTGCTGCGACTATTTCAGTCTGGCTTCGAAAAGTTCCAGCTGTAGAGATTAGGGAAGTAGGCTCAGCATGATTTCTCAGGAGATGGGGCATGGAATTGCCCTACGCAATATCTCGAAAAGCGTAGAGACAATGCGGGGAAAAAAGGTAGTTCTCCGTGACGTCAACTACGAGTTCCCCGGAAACAGAATTAGCACAATTACCGGGAAAAGTGGTAGTGGCAAGACCACGTTGCTTAACATTATCGGGCTACTCGATAACTGTTTTGACGGTGATCTATTTGTATTTGGTCACCGTGTGACGCTTTCGAACTGGCGACGTATTAGATCGCTAAGGGCGCACTTTATCTCGTTTCTATTTCAAGATAATTTACTTTTTGATGAACTAAATGTAGTTTCTAACATTGCGCTCCCTCTTGAGTGTCGTCGTGTAGAACACAAAGTTCGAAAGTTGGTGGCAGAAGAGGCTTCGGAAATGGTTGGCATTTATGATCTGCGCTTTGAGCGGATACAGTCTCTATCCGCTGGCGAGCGACAAAGAGTGGCACTTGCCCGGTCGATTGTTGAAGGTAAGCCGCTACTTCTTATGGATGAGCCAACTGGCAATCTAGACAATGAAACAAGTGCAAAACTTATGCATATGGTTCAGGATACTGCAAAAATATGTTCATGGACAGTGATTATTGTCACACATGATTTAAGCGTCGCATCAAGCGTAGCCCACAACCTTAGGTTGACTAGACGTGACATAAAAACTATAGCGGAAGTATAAGAGGTCGTATAAACGCTTGATCAAGAAAGCGGCTATGGAAGAAAATACGAACGTATGGAATCGCTAAGCACGAGCATCATATTGATTATCGCCGTGGCTTTTGCAGGCGGCCTCTGGGAAGAGGACCTTTGTCAATACAATAATAGCTCAGCGGCTGCGCTTCAGGAAGGCATAGCAGAGGCTAATCGGGCCCTCGGGTCTTATGCCCTGCTCCCTAGCCGCGACAAGTACGTTGAAGCAATGAGCGCATTGCTATCTCTCAAAAGAGAAAAAAAAATTTCGTCTCAGCGATTTGACCTCTACAGCGCTTGGATTAAGTTGGCGCACTCAAAGTATGTGGGGGGTATGTCGGCGATCAGGCTTGCCAAAGAAGCCAGAAGGCAGCTCGCTAGCATTGGCGTTGATGATCAGTTGGGAACGAGTTCTCTATTCTCACTGGGGCTTTTTCATCTGCGCGCACCTAGGGTTACGGGCGCTCGGCTATCTGAGGTAGAGAGAATTTCGCGTACGTTGAGACGCACCAATATTTCCGCCTATTGGGCGTTGGAAGCGATACAAAGTCTACTGATGGGTGACCGTGAAAGGTCATTAAAGCAAATTAAGAAGTCTGCATCAGGCGATATGTTTTGCCTTGGAAGTATATCCTATATTTCGCTACTTATGGTTCGAGAACAGTCCGGGTTTGTTATTGAGGTCTTGTTGGAGTGGCGGGATACGGGCGGCTGGCATTGTGCTGAAGAGCGGATTTTTAAAAGCATTTGCAGCGAAGGGCCTAGAGTTCCTGAGCAATGTATCTCTTACGTTGAGTAATGGAAAGCATTCGGTTTTACCGTGATGCCCTCTTAAGGGCCTCGCAGTTAAGTGAGTTCTACCCCGACAGCACGGACGCTTTCGGTACGACGGCGTCCGACACCACGGCCGAGGGCTTAGATTGACCGTGTTACCGTAATTCAAACTCTCCACTTCCCCTACGTAGTTCCAGCATTCCGAATAGCCCGAGCTCACCCAGAGAACACGATGCTGAAAAAAGGGCGGCGCTGTCAGGGTGAAATAATCTCGGATGTTCTATTAACCATGCCGCCAGACAACTTGCTTTGCAGATAGCTGACAAAAGGTACCGAGGACGCGCTCGGGTGAGAGAAACTACAGGTTCAGGGCAGTTTAATACTTGAGAGACCTGGCACAGTTCTAACCCATTTGGGGGAGGAAATCGGTATTCCGGGGCTGCTAGTGTAAACAATGAGACATACTGGATGCGCGAGCTTACGACTCAGTGGCGGTAGCGTGGATGCCTCACTTCCGGCGCAGATTTAGGAAAGTAAAGATGCAAATGGTCGATTGGGAAAGCGTAGATCACACCAAGTACGGGGTGACTGTTGGCAGCTCGCTCTGGCCGTGCAGTTTCGCAAACTCCCATGGCGCGTCCGACGTCTTTGATTGTGAACTCCACATTCTGCGCAACCCGCAGCTTGTCCCTTTTACAGGACGCCAGCCGATACCGAACACAAATAGCCTCGCAGTTCTGGTCACGAACCCGTCGGCACCAAACCCGGACCTTCGATGCACGCCTCTTAACTATTGCAAAGCGATAGCCGATAGCAATGTCCTCCACCACATTCTTGCCGGCTTCGTCTTCCTCAGTACAAGTACCAGGTGGGCAGGTGATGTAATGAGCCACTTACGGCAAGCTAGACAAAATGGTCGGCTATAAAGTGTTTAATTCAATATTCCGATATGGGCACACAATTCACCCAATGAAAAAAAGGAAATAGACATGCGCATTATTGTTTTCGCAGCAATTGCCATTTTTATATTGGCTGCCGCAACCAACGCAATTGGAAGTTGCTACGTTTCAGGGGCATTAATTGATTACGATATGAACGAAAATGGGGAAGGTGATGCTGTAGTTAGGGTCAGTGGAGACTGCAGCGATCGTGACTGCCGAATAGAGTACTCAATACTTGTGAATTATTGGATAAATACCAATGTAGGTGGATTCCCCGTTAACACTGGAGCATTTCAGACTATAGACCGGTTTGAGGATGTTGAGCGGGGGCGGTTCAAGCAACGTATCTATCCTAGTTTTTCTGTCCCAGGGTGTTACGGTGGAAGAGATGTTGACTGCAAACTGGTAATGGTCGAGGCAAAGAACTTCAAGTGTGAATAGTCAATAAAGGTGTTCGCGCTAGTCAATTGCTTAAGCTATCAATAACAGATTTATGCGAAAAGCACGACCGAATATCGGAAGGAGCTCGTGAATTCAATTTCTAGCATAGCGCTAACCTCTGCATGTCAAACAGGCACCGTGTTTTTGATCTGTGGCTTCAAGGTAGAGCGAGACGGCAGAATCGAAGACCGATGTAATAAAAAACGGCCTTCCTGGTCAAGGCGTGCGCAACTATTTCGACTATTCTGCATATGCCTACGATACTGCCTGTATTCATCTCAAAAGCGCCTTGCAAAAAGCCCCTTGAGACGGCATGCCAAGATGGTCTCCCAGGTACTTAGGATCCTGCTTCCGGCAAGCCCGCCAAGTTGGAAACCTGACTACAAGCAAAGAGCGAACGCAAGCTTGGTGGCTGCGGATGCGAATTGGGTTGACTTTCTCTCTGTTACTTCTATGTTTCTCCGCTGCTAGTGAGGAGGTAGTTAATGAAATGGATAATCTTGTTAGTCCTAGTAATGCTACTTCTTGGGTCAACTATGGATCCTGCCAAATCTGGTGATTTTGGGAAATATGGATATATCCATACGGATATACATCCCCCATTCTCACCAAGCTCAGCGGAGGAGTGCGACGATTATCAGTCGCGAATAGAAAGAGCCGCTAAAGAGATTAACGACGCGCATTCCATCTGTCTAGGTGAGTCAGAGTCAAATCGGCTCCGTGGTGGTGAATGCACCCGGGCAGATTGCGAGGAGTTGCATGTGGCAGACGACGAGCTCCGCGAAGAGGGACGAAAACATTTTTCTGAATGCCTTAAGCAAATTAAGACATTTACTCAAAAGACACGGTCAAGTTCTTACCCTAAGAATAAGGCACGTATTGCTCCTTCTAAAAGCAGTGAGTCATCGAGAAGTATGATCTCGACTATATCGGCATTAAGTATTCGTGACCGTCGACAGATCCGAAATATTGTCCGTGTAACCAATGCGACAAGTTCGGTATCGGATCTTGACAACGTGAGAAATACGTGCAATTCCATTAATTCAGTAGAGGCAAGAAAGCGATGCTACGTCGCAGTAAATTCAATGGCAATTGGACTTCAGCGGAATGTTCCTCAAAGCGCCTTAGTCAGTTCTATTCAAAAGTGGGCATTCGCAGAGATAGAAGAGCAGCACCTTGAGGCGTTAGAGGCACTTGGAGAGCTTGAGAGAAAGATTGATCAAGCTTATTTTGGTAGTAATGAACAAGAAGGAGGATGGTCAGATGACTGGTAAAATTCTAATTGTAATTCTATCGATTATTCCACAGATTGCGCTAGCTGAGTGCTCTGCATATGCAGAGCCTTCCGGCCCAGCCAGAGTTACGTCCAAAGGTGATACGTACGTGGCATTTAAGGTTACGGGAAAGCCGTGTGGTAAAGGCTGTAGCGGGTGGGTTGACTATAAAATTCATGTTCTAAATCGAAATGGGCGTGATACGGGCTATTCTCAGAAGGTAAAGTGGCGATCACGAGCAGGAGAGCCAGTCCGGGTATCGGAAGATGGCTACTATGGTCATTGTCGTGACAGCAAATTAGGCCCTTGTGAAGTTCAGCATGTTGAGGTGCGGAGAGTTTCATGTCGAGATTAAGCAGCTCAGGGATTATCTAGTGATAAAGCCTGGAAGATTGCCTCCTGCCAGTTCGGCCAGCCCGCAGAGTTCCACCCGGGGTAGGACGAAGTGGTAAAAGCTCGGCATTGAGCACAGATTGTGGATTGAAGGACTCCTGACCGTTCTAGCTTTTTTGGGGGAGGAAATCGGAACCTTTGACTGTTAGTTTCAACAGGCAGTAGTACTGGATTGTCAAGCTTGCAGTTCGGTGGCGTTAGCGTGGCCACACCTTGGCGGGCGTGGATGAGTAAAAAGAACGGGAGTTAAGCATGCAGCCGGTGCATCGAGAACGGGTACTCCGCGCCTTGTACGGCGCTGCCATGGGCACCCGGCCCTGGCCGGAGGCGCTCGACCGGCTGGCGCAGTACACCTCAACCCGCTTCGTATCCCTCGACAGCTACGACATGAATCAACAGGTTGGCGCCGTGCTGGCCAGCAACATGGCGCCGGACAATCCGGTCGTGGTCGAATACAGCCGGGTCAACGGCACACGAAACCACCTCCTGGAAAAAGCCTTTCCCCACCAGTACAAAGGCGCAATACTCAGGTCATCCCAGATCCTGCCCACCCGCAAATTCATCGAGACGAACATCTACCACAGCCTGTTCAAGCCGCTGGGTATGAAACACGCCGCCGGTATCACCATGGAGATCGGCGCCGGCGGCATGACCCACTACAATTTCATCAAGTCGCACGATGCGCCGGACTTCACCGACCGGGAGCTTGCCCTGCTGCGAGACCTGCAGCCGGATCTGACTCAGGTATGGCTCGGCTCCCAGCACCTGTCCAGCCTGCAAAGCCAGCTCGACAGCTTGACCACGCTCTGGGACCGCTTCAGTCACGCCGTGGTCATCACCGACAACCGGCGGCAAATCCGGTTCGCCAATCGTGCCGCCGAGCGGCTATTCGAAACCGGG